>NZ_BAABCS010000021.1:0-275410 GCF_039539165.1 Flavobacterium chungnamense | reverse complement strand
GCTGATTGGTTGCTCCTCAGCAGAGCCAATTTCCTCTTCAGTTTGATATGGACAAGATAATTAATCTAAAATGAAAAATCACCAACTATTTTTGACCACATTACCCAAATTAATGAATCGGGTTTTTTTTATGTTTAAATTATATTAATTTAAATAATAGATGTATCCAAAGTTTAACCAAACATTCCAATCGTTTGCTCTATTTTCTAGATAAACTTTAGGATCTGGACTTAAACCATCAACCCAATTTGAAAAGTAGTATTGAAATCTCAAATCTACCATTAAATCTGAAAGTTCAGTTAATTTATATCTTGTTCCTACACTTGAAACCACAGACCATGTTGTTCCACCTTTTACATCAAAAGCATCAATATATTTTATTGGAGTAACTGTTGGTAATTGACCTAAACCAGGACCTAAACTCGATTCAGCTGTTGGTTTAAAGAAACTAAATTGACCTCCAAGACTTACGAAAGGTGCCCAACTTCCAATATTTGCTGTAAAATCTCTAATACTGAAAGGGAAGAATTCTAATTGCATTCCAATATTTGTTACAGCAGTACTTCCTTGCATTGCTCTAAGTTGTCTTGCAGTCAATGATGTTTTTTTGTCTGCAACCCATTCTCCAAAATGTTGAAGATTGGTTTTGTTGTAAGATAATTCACTTCTTAATTTAAAGTGATCATTAAAATAAGTCTCTGGAGTGTAACAATTACATTCCGCTTTGTATGAAAAATTTAGATAATGGATTAATCCAATACCAAAACCAGTATTTCCTGAATTTGTAGAAATATCGTTTCGCTCGCCATAGTCAGACTGAAATGCTACAGGTCCCATAATACCACCAATTTCATGGGAGAAACCAAACTGAGCTTGTGCCTTGTTGGTTACACCAAACAAGAGCAATAAAGTGACAATAAAATACTTGGTCATTTTCATACAGATTAATTCAATTCTCGACAAATATATAAAAACATCATTCACTAATAAAATAAAATAAAAAAATACTTGTATATCTACGAAAAAAAGCAGAAATAGTTTTAAAACAGGTCATTAATTTCACATATCATTAAAAAATCTTAACAAAAAGATAAAAATCATGAGAATTTAAAAAAAATTGCGCCATTATTTTTATAAAATGTATATTTGTCGAATATTACGAAAACGTTTTCTTAAACATTAATATTATATTTTATGTCACAAAGTATCAACAACTTTATTGAAGCGGTTGCTAAAAGAAACCCTAACGAGCCTGAATTTATGCAAGCTGTTAAGGAAGTTGCCGAAACAGTAATTCCTTTTATTGAAGAGAATAAAAAATACGAAGGCAAAATGCTTTTGGAAAGAATGGTTGAACCAGAAAGAGTAATCATGTTCAGAGTAACTTGGATTGACGACGCTGGAAAAACACAAGTAAACAGAGGTTACAGAATTCAGATGAACTCTGCAATTGGACCTTACAAAGGAGGAATTCGTTTTCATCCATCTGTAAATTTAAGTATTTTGAAATTTTTAGCTTTTGAGCAAACTTTCAAAAATAGTTTAACAACTTTACCAATGGGTGGAGGAAAAGGTGGAGCAGATTTTGATCCAAAAGGAAAATCTGATATTGAAATCATGAAATTCTGTCAAGCATTTATGACTGAATTATCTAAACATATTGGTGCAGATACTGACGTTCCAGCTGGAGATATTGGAGTTGGTGGAAGAGAAGTTGGCTACATGTTTGGTCAATATAAAAGATTAAGAAATGAATTTACTGGAGTTTTAACTGGTAAAGGAATTTCTTTTGGAGGTTCATTAATCCGTCCAGAAGCTACTGGATACGGTGATGTATATTTTGCTCAAAGTATGCTTGCAACAAAAGGTGATAGTTTCGCTGGAAAAACAGTTGTAGTTTCAGGTTCTGGAAACGTAGCTCAATATGCTACTGAGAAAGCTACACAGTTAGGTGGTAAAGTAGTAACAATGTCAGATTCATCAGGTTATATCTATGATGCAGACGGAATTACAGCAGAAAAATTAGCTTATGTAATGGAAATTAAAAACGTAAACTACGGAAGAATTTCTGACTATGTAACTAAATATCCAAACGCAACTTTCGTAGAAGGAAAACGTCCTTGGGAAGTAAAATGTGATGTTGCTTTACCATGTGCTACTCAAAACGAGTTAAACGAAGATGAAGCTAAAACATTAGTAGCAAACGGATGTATTTGTGTTGCTGAAGGTGCAAACATGCCTTCAACTCCAGAAGCAATGCATGTTTTCCAAAATGCTAAAATATTATTTGCTCCAGGAAAAGCTTCAAACGCAGGTGGTGTTGCAACTTCTGGTCTTGAAATGTCTCAAAATTCTTTACGTTTAAGTTGGACTTCAGAAGAAGTTGATGAAAGACTTAAAGGAATTATGGCAAATATTCACGCTGCTTGTGTGAAATATGGTTCAGATACTAATGGTTATATTGATTACGTTAAAGGTGCAAATATTGCCGGTTTCGTGAAAGTTGCAGACGCAATGTTAGCGCAAGGAATTGTGTAATTAAAACACTTACAAATTTATATAAACCTTCTCTCTTAATTGGGAGAAGGTTTTTTATTGATGTATATGAAATTACAATTAAATGCGTTTATAGTATATTTGTATTTATAAATTGCAATTTACCAAATGATAAAAAGAATTGTTCACATATTATTTTTAGTTCTATTCATAAATGGCTTTGCTCAAACTAATCCGCAATGGCAAGGATATTTCTCCTATAACAAAATAACAGATATTAGTCAAGGACAAGATAAAATATACGCATCTTCTGAGATTGCTATTTTTTCTAAAAATTTATCTACTAATGATTTATCTACAACAACATCTATAGATGGATTAAAAGCTGAAACAATTACCGCAATTTATCATAGCGAGAGCTTTAATAAAACACTTGTTGGAAATAAAAACGGATTACTTTTAGTAATGAATTCAGATGGCAAAATAGTTTTTAAAAACGGAATTGTAGTAGAAGTACCAGTTTCACCATTTCTTAAAAAAATTAATCATTTTTTAGAACATAATGGAAAGGTATACATATCATGCGATTATGGAATTTCTGTTTTTGATTTAACATCTATGGAATTTGGAGATACTTATTACATAGGGAATAATGGGCAACAAGTTAAAGTATACCAAACAACAATTTTAAACGGTGAAATTTTTGCCGTAACAGATATTCATGGAATAAAAAAAGCATCTCTTTCAAATTCTAATTTGGTAGATTATAATCAATGGCAACTATTTGATGGAGGTTATTGGAACGGAATCACAACCATTCAAAACAAACTTGTTGGAATGAATACCAATGCTAGGCTTTATAAGCATAATGGAACTTTTTTTGAAGAATTTTTTATCATGAATCAAAGTGGATTAGATATAAGAACTAATGATGATTTTCTAATTGTAACAAATCAAAATTATATTTATATTTTCAATGCTGCTTTGCAACAAACTGCAACTATTAATAGTAATCAATATACTTTAGCAACTGTTTCCTTTAGTTGCGCAACAATAGCTAATAATCAAATTTTCATCGGAACAAATGAAAAAGGATTGTTAGTATCTCCTTTATCCGCACCAACAACTTTTCAAGTTATAAAGCCAGATGGTCCAGATAGAAATAATATTTTTAGATTAAAACAAACATCAACAACTCTTTGGGCAACCTACGGTGGTTACTCATTAACTTACGACCCAACATTACTTGAAGAAGGAATAAGCAAATATTCAAGACAAACAGGTTGGAGCAAAATACCTTTTAGTGAATTATTTGGCGCAACATCTTTGTCAGATATTATAACCAATCCAAAAAATGAAAAAGAAGTCTATGTGTGCTCTTTTCATAATGGTTTACTTAAAATAAAAGACGATGTGATTACTTTTTACAATCAAAATAGTGCACCACCAAACGGACCTGAGAACCAACAGTTAGTTACACCATTATATGTTTCAGTTAGAATTAATGGAGGCGCATTTGATAGTAAAGGCAGTCTTTGGATGTCAAATTCATTAGTTTTTAAAGGACTTAAAGCATTAAAAAGTGATGGCACTTGGATAGCGCCAAGTGATTGGCAAAATCAATTAGCATCAGTAACAGAAGAAAGATATTCCAAATTAGCTATAGATAAAAACGATACCAAATGGGTGCCTTCCTACAGAGGAAACGGATTGATTGCATTTAATGAAAATTATGCAAATAAATTTATTAGAATAAGAACAGGAACCGATGGTAATTTACCGATAAATGACGTTAGAGCAGTTGCAATTGACAATAAAAATCAAGTTTGGATCGGAACAGCAAGAGGATTAAGATACATTCCTTCTGTAGATTCTTTTATTAGTGAAACTGAAATCGAATCAAAACCAATTATTATTTTAGAAGATGATTTGGCTCAAGAATTGTTTTATGAGCAATTTATTATGGATATTGCTGTTGATGGCGCCAATAGAAAATGGATTTCGATAGCTGAGTCAGGAGTATATTTGGTTTCGCCAAATGGTCAGGAAACTATTTATAAATTCACAAAAGAAAATTCGCCACTTCCAAGTAATAATGTAAACGATATTGAAATTGATAGTTTTACAGGAGAAGTCTTTTTTGCAACAGATAAAGGATTGGTTTCTTTTAAAGGAACAGCCACAAGACCTAGTGATGATTTAAGCAATGTGTATGCTTATCCAAACCCAGTGAGACCAGGTTTTTCAGGAACAGTTAAAATATCGGGTTTAACTAATAAAGCAGTTGTTAAAATCACTGACATTGAAGGAAATTTAGTCTATGAAACTACTTCAGAAGGAGGTACAATAGAATGGGATACTACAGCTTTCGGAAAACACAAAGTAGCTTCAGGTGTGTATATGATTTTAGTTTCTGCAGAAGATGGAATAGATACAATCGTTAAAAAAGTAATGATTATCAGGTAATGTTAGTCAAAACTAAAGCAATCGTTCTTTCATCCATAAAATATCAAGAAAAAAGCTTGATTGTAAAATGTTTTACACAAAGCGACGGATTAAAAAGTTACTTCGTGCAAAGTGCTTATTCTGGAAAAAAATCAAATCAAAAAATCGCTTATTTTCAACCTTTAACTATTCTTGAAATTGAAGCCAATCACAAGAATAAAGGTACTTTAGAGCATTTTAAAGAAATAAAACTAGCCACAGCTTATCAAACCATAAATACCGATATTGTAAAAAGTACTATTGTAATTTTCTTGTCAGAGATGTTACACCATAGCATTCACGAAGAAGAAAAAAATGAAGATTTGTTTACCTTTCTTGAAACGGCTTTAATTTGGTTAGATACACACGAAGAAACATCCAATTTTCATCTAATTTTACTTTTAGAAACAACAAAATTTTTAGGTTTTTACCCGGATAATTCCGAAACGGATTTTAATTTCTTTGAAATGGTTGATGGCATTTTTTCACCTTTTCAAGGAACAAATTGCCTTAACGAACACGAAACATTTCTCTTCAAAAAACTAATCAACTTAAAATTTGATTCCGACCAAAAGGTTTTCGCAGGAATTGAACGTCAAATACTTCTAAAAATTCTATTAGATTACTATTCCATTCACCTTGACGGATTTAAAAAACCAAAATCTTTAGACGTATTAAAGGAAGTTTTTTCTTGATACAGATTTATTTCGATAAAAATTCATAAAAAACTTCTCAAAATATTGATAAGAAAAATGCGAAATGCAAATAGTTGTTATTAAAACAATAGCATTATAAACCACAATGATAACATAATTATTGAGACCAAGATTGGAAAAAAGTTTGATATAAATTAATCCAATCAATTGGATAACAATTGCATGGTAAACATAAATTCCATAAGAAATTTTACCCAAATAAGTTGTAACACTATGGTTTAAAATGAAATAAGGTTTATTGCTCAATACTCCAATTACTAAACAAAACAGCAACATACTGAAAAGATTATAATTGCTAAATGAAAATAAATTTACAAAATAATTAGTTGTAAAATAAAGGATAAAACTAAGTAAAGAAATATATATAACTAATTTATTATTAAATAGTTGTTGCTTTTTTAATAATAGAATCGAAATGATACCACTAGAAGTAAAATAAAAAAACAGCATAGTGTATTTATATAAAATATTTCCTTCAATAGTAAAATATATCGTAAAGAAAACAATGGTGGAAACCAATAAAAAGGCAATTATTTTTCTTACAGGCAAAAACAATAATACTGGAGCAATAAACAAATAAAATTGTTCCTCAACACCTATAGACCAAAGAATTTCTATAATTCCACCAGGATTGTATAAAGCGGCAAAAACATTTGGCATAAAGAATATTGAAAGCAACAATCCTTCATATAAATTATAATTAGTATTGAATCCACCAGTGAAACCAAATTTTGGAAGAATATAATTGTAATAAGTCAATCCAAAAAGTAAAATCAAAAAGTAAAGCGGAAAAATTCGTAAAGCTCTTCTAATGTAAAAGTTTTTTAGCGAAATGGTGTTTGTTGTTTCTTTTTCAAGATAAAGTTGCCTTATAATTAAAAATCCACTTAATGAAAAAAAGACACAAACAGCTTCATAACCTTTGTGAAATAGTGGTATTGAATTGTAAAACGGAATGTCATGTTTACTACAAAATTCAGAAATATGGAAAATCATTACAAAAACTGCTAAAAAGAAACGTAGTCCTGTAATATTTGGTATTCTTTCCATTTGGAATTCAATTAAAAATTTAAATAGTTCACAAATGTGCAATTAATAAATTAATGATGCAAAGTCAAATCAAGCAAAATCCACAATCTACAAACATTTTTAAAGTAAGTTTTTGAATAAAAGATAAATTTAGACATTCTTTCTTGTACAATCGCAAAAACTCATAACTCATAACTCATAACTCACAACTATTTATTACTTTCGCAAACTGATTTAAGATTACGACAAAATGAGCACAAAATTTACTGAATACAAAGGACTTGACTTGCCAACAGTAGCATCAGAAGTTCTTGATTTTTGGAAGAAAAACAACGTTTTTGAACAAAGTGTAACTTCGCGTGAAGGTGCAACTCCGTATGTGTTTTTTGAAGGTCCACCTTCTGCAAACGGATTACCTGGAATTCACCACGTGATGGCTCGTGCTATTAAAGATATTTTTTGTCGCTATAAAACTCAAAAAGGTTTTCAAGTAAAACGTAAAGCAGGTTGGGACACTCACGGTTTGCCAGTAGAACTTGGAACTGAAAAAGAATTAGTAATCACCAAAGAAGACATCGGAAAAACCATTTCGGTAGAAGAATACAACGAAGCGTGTAAAAGAACCGTGATGCGTTATACTGACGTATGGAACGACCTTACCGAAAA
Source organism: Flavobacterium chungnamense (assembly GCF_039539165.1). Classification (NCBI taxonomy): domain Bacteria; kingdom Pseudomonadati; phylum Bacteroidota; class Flavobacteriia; order Flavobacteriales; family Flavobacteriaceae; genus Flavobacterium; species Flavobacterium chungnamense. The sequence goes on along the minus strand of NZ_BAABCS010000021.1, from coordinate 268,019 downwards.
AATGGGTTATTGGGTTGATATGGAAGATCCGTATGTGACTTACAAATCCAAATATATGGAAACTGTTTGGTGGTTGTTGAAACAAATTTACAACAAAGACTTATTATACAAAGGTTACACCATTCAACCGTATTCTCCAAAAGCAGGAACTGGATTATCTTCGCATGAAGTTAACCAACCAGGAAGTTACAGAGATGTTACGGATACAACGGTTGTAGCTCAATTCAAAACCAAAGCAGAAACGTTACCAAGCTTTTTACAAGGTTTTGGCGATGTTCATATTTTAGCTTGGACGACAACACCATGGACTTTGCCTTCTAACACCGCTTTGACCGTTGGTCCAAAAATCGATTATGTTTTGGTGGAAACTTTCAATCAATACACTTTTCGACCTGTTAAAGTAATTTTGGCTAAAAATCTTGTCGGAAAACAATTCGGAAAAGGATTTTTTGCCTCTGTTGAACCTTCTGATTTTGAAAATTTCAAAGAAGGTGATAAAAATATTCCATTCCAAATCTTGGCAGAATTTAAAGGTTCAGATTTAGTTGGAATTCGTTACGAACAATTGATGAAATTGGCTTTGCCTTATCAAAATCCTGAAAATGCTTTTAGAGTAATTTCAGGTGATTTCGTTACAACTGAAGATGGAACCGGAATTGTACACACAGCTCCAACCTTTGGCGCAGATGATGCTAAAGTTGCTAAAGAAGCAACACCTGAAGTACCGCCAATGTTGGTTCTTGACGAAAATGGAAATCCTGTTCCTTTGGTTGATTTACAAGGGAAATTCATTCAAGGTTTAGGAAATTATTCTGGAAAATACGTTAAAAACGAATATTACAACGATGGCGAAGCTCCAGAACGCTCTGCCGATGTTGAAATTGCTATCCAATTAAAAGAAGAAAATAAGGCTTTTAAAGTTGAGAAATACGTTCACAGTTATCCTCATTGTTGGAGAACTGACAAACCTATTTTATATTATCCGTTAGATTCTTGGTTCATCAAAGTAACAGAAATCAAGGATAGAATGTTCGATTTGAACGAAACCATCAACTGGAAACCAAAAGCAACTGGTGAAGGTCGTTTCGGTAATTGGTTGAAAAATGCTAACGATTGGAACTTGTCTCGTTCAAGATATTGGGGAATTCCATTGCCAATTTGGAGAACCGAAGACGGAACGGAAGAAATGCTAATTGGTTCAGTAGAAGAATTGTATACTGAAATCGAAAAATCTATTGCTGCAGGTTTCCAAAAAGAAAATCCATTCAAAGGTTTTGTGGTTGGAAATATGAGCGAGGAAAACTATGATTTAGTTGATTTACACAAAAATGTGGTTGACAACATCGTTTTGGTTTCGCCATCAGGAAAAGTAATGAAACGTGAAAGCGACTTGATTGACGTTTGGTTTGATTCTGGCGCAATGCCTTATGCTCAATGGCATTATCCATTTGAAAACAAAGATTTAATTGACGAAAATAAAGCATTTCCGGCCGATTTTATTGCAGAAGGAGTTGACCAAACTCGTGGTTGGTTTTATACATTGCACGCAATCGGAACTTTAGTTTTTGATAAAATAGCTTATAAAAATGTAGTTTCAAACGGATTAGTTCTAGACAAAACCGGACAAAAAATGTCGAAGCGTCTAGGAAATGCAGTTGATCCATTCACAACTTTGGCTGAATATGGTCCAGATGCTACACGTTGGTACATGATTTCGAATGCCAATCCTTGGGACAACTTGAAATTTGATATCGAAGGTGTTGCAGAAGTTCGTAGAAAATTCTTCGGAACTTTATATAACACGTACTCGTTCTTTAGTTTATATGCTAATATCGATGGTTTTAAATATGCAGAAGCAGAAATTCCATTAAACGAAAGACCTGAAATCGATCGTTGGATTTTATCAGAATTACATACTTTGATAAAAACCGTAGATGAAGCTTACGCAGATTACGAACCAACCAAAGCAGCAAGAGCGATTTCTGATTTCGTTCAGGAAAATTTGAGTAATTGGTACGTTCGTTTATGCAGAAGAAGATTCTGGAAAGGCGAATACGGAACTGATAAAATTGCGGCTTATCAAACGCTTTACACTTGTTTGTTGAATGTGGCTAAACTTTCAGCTTCGATAGCGCCATTTTTTATGGACAAATTATATACTGATTTAGTTAATGCAACTGGAAGCGAGAGTTTTACTAGTGTTCACTTGGCAAATTTCCCTGTTTCGGTTGAAAACTTTGTTGATAAATCGTTAGAGAGTAAAATGATGAAAGCACAAACGGTTTCGTCACTAGTTTTATCACTTCGTAAAAAGGAAATGATAAAAGTGCGTCAACCGTTGCAAAAGGTTATGATTCCTATACTTGACGAGACGCAGCGTGCTGAAATCGAGGCAGTTTCTGACCTGATAAAAGCTGAAGTAAACGTGAAAGAAATCGAACTTTTAGACGATGCATCGGGTGTTTTAGTGAAGCAAATTAAACCAAATTTCAAAGCTTTAGGACCACGTTTCGGTAAAGATATGGGATTGATTTCTAGTGAGATACAAAAATTTTCACAAGAGCAAATCAATGAAATTGATGCTAAAGGTGAGCTATCGCTTGTTATTTCAGGAAAAAGTATAACTTTAACATCCCAAGACGTCGAAATATCTTCACAAGATATTCCAGGTTGGTTGGTTGCAAATTCTAACGGAATTACAGTAGCTTTAGACATCACAATTTCTGAAGAATTGAAACAAGAAGGAATAGCAAGAGAATTGGTAAATAGAATTCAAAACATAAGAAAAGATTCTGGTTTTGAAGTAACAGATAAAATTAAAGTTCAAATTCAACGCAGTGGTGAACTAGAACAAGCAATAAAGAATAACGTAAGCTATATCAAAGACGAAACATTAACAGAAGAATTAAATTTTACTGATAATTTAGAAAATGGTATAGAAATTGAGTTTGATGATATAAAAACAAAAATATTAATTTCAAAATAGTATACAGATGGTTGAAGAAATGATGCGATACTCTGATGCTGATTTAGCAGAGTTCAAAGAAATTATCCTTGCAAAGATTGAAAAAGCACAAACGGATTTAGAGTTAATCAAAAGTGCTTATATGAATGATTTAAATAATGGTACAGACGATACGTCGCCAACGTTCAAAGCATTTGAAGAAGGAAGCGAAACCATGAGTAAAGAAGCGAATTCACAATTAGCAATTCGCCAAGAAAAGTTTATTCGTGACCTTAAAAATGCACTTTTCCGTGTGGAAAACAAAACCTATGGTGTTTGTAAAGTAACAGGAAAATTAATCGGAAAAGAAAGATTAAAAATCGTTCCTCATGCTACAATGAGTATCGAAGCTAAGAATTTACAACGATAATAGTTGTTTGTAATTAACATAAAACGCTCCAAAAAGGAGCGTTTTTCATAGAAAATAGTAGTACTTTTGCACCACAAAAATCAAAAAATGAAACTTAGGCACGCAGCACTTATCATAATCCTCATATTAGTTGTAGATCAATTTTCAAAAGTATATGTAAAAACCAATTTTTATTATGGTGAATCATACAATGTTTTAAGTTGGTTTAATATTACTTTTATTGAAAATGAAGGAATGGCTTGGGGAACAAAAATACCAGGTGAATATGGTAAATTATTCTTAACTTTATTTAGAATTTTAGCAGTTGGTGGTATTGGATATTGGTTGTGGGATTCAGTTGAAAAAGGAAAATCTAAATTTTTAATTACAGCAATTGCCTTAATTTTTGCAGGAGCTTTAGGCAATATTATCGATTCTGTTTTATATGGAGTTATGTTTGAAGAAAGTACAAGATATCATCTTGCGACGTATTTCTCAGAAGAACATTATGGAGATTGGTTTCATGGAAGAGTAGTAGATATGTTTGAATTTCCTATATGGGAAGGAAAATTACCTAGTTGGATTCCTGTATGGGGCGGAGATGATTTTAGATTTTTTAATGCAATTTTCAATGTTGCTGATTTTGCAATTTCTGTTGGAGTTGGAATATTAATATTCTTTAATAAAAGAGCATTTGCTCCTGTAAAACTTCCACCCAACGTTAAGTTTTCTAATAAATTAGACGAAGATACAATTTAGAAAAAATTTATTTTATTTGGAGTGACACAAAAATCTAATTGAATATCATTGTCTGAAATGTCTTCAATTTTATCTTCTGCTTCAAAGAAAGATAATCCTATTTTTATGGTTTCAGGTTTGCAATTGGATAAAAATTTGTCATAAAATCCTTTACCATAACCAACTCGATTTCCGTTTAAATCAAAAGCTAAAAGCGGTACAAAAACCACATCAATTTTAGTTAGAGGGACTTCCAAACCATCAACAGGTTCTGGAATGTTGTATTCGTTTTTCTTGAATTTGGTGTTGTCTGTGAGAAGAAAATGTGTCATTCCTAAAGTAGCAAAATCACTTTTAGAAACTACAATTTCTTTATCTTTTCCGGCTAAAATTTGAAGAATGAATTCCGTATGAATTTCTTTTTGTTCTTCAATTGATAGGAACAAATGATAATAGATTTTATCCCAAATATCCAACTGCAATAATCGATTAGCTATTGCTAAACTTTTATCTTCAATTGCTTCAGGTGTCAAACCTTGTCTTAAATCTTTATATTTTTTTCTTAATTCCTTTTTTAACATGTGGTAAAAGTAAAAAAATACAATTTGCTTTGTGAAGAATTTAAAGTTAAATTTGTTTGAATATAATTTACAAAATCTATTTCTTTATTCTTTGCTATATTTTCATAAAAACAATGAACAACCCATCTTTAGAACTTCAGATACAAACGCTTCCCGATAATCCCGGAGTGTATCAGTATTATGATAAAGAGGATAAAATTCTATACGTTGGAAAAGCAAAAAATCTCAAAAAACGAGTTTCTTCTTATTTCAACAAAGTACACGATAACGGAAAAACGAATGTGTTGGTTCGCAAAATTGTAACCATTAAACATATAGTCGTTTCTTCTGAACAAGATGCACTTTTGTTAGAAAATAATTTAATAAAAAAACTCCAACCACGTTACAATGTTCTTCTTCGTGACGACAAAACCTATCCGTGGATTTGCATTAAAAAAGAACCTTTTTCTAGAATATTTCCAACTCGTAGAATGATAAAAGATGGTTCAGAATATTTTGGGCCTTATACCAATTTCAAAACAGTAAACACGATTTTGGATTTAGTAAAAGAACTTTATCCATTGCGAACTTGCAATTATGATTTAACCGAAAACAATATCGATAAAGGAAAATACAAAGTTTGTTTAGAATTTCACATTGGAAATTGCAAAGGCGGCTGTGAAGGCTATGAATTATTAGAAAATTATCAAAAGCAAGTCGATGTCATTCGCGAAATTCTAAAAGGAAATTTCAAAGAAAGTTTGAAAGATTTCAAAATAAAAATGCTTCATTTGGCACAAGAAATGCAATTTGAAGAAGCACAAAAAATAAAAGAGAAAATAGAAGTTCTCGAAAATTACCAATCGCGTTCAACAATTTTGAATCCGAAAATATCCAATATCGATGTGTTTTCTATCGTTTCGGATGAAACAATGGCGTATGTAAATTTCCTTCAAATCGCGCACGGAGCAATAATTCGTTCGTATACATTAGAACTAAAAAAGAAATTAGATGAAACCGACCAAGAGCTTCTAGAACTTGCCGTTGTTGAACTACGTGAAAGATTTCATTTGCTTTCGCGCGAAATAATTTTGCCTTTTCCATTAGATTTTGGTGATAAAATTAAAGTTACCGTTCCACAACTCGGCGACAAAAAACATATTTTAGAATTGTCAGAAAGAAATGCAAAATATTACCGATTAGACCAATTAAAACAAATTCAAATAGTAGATCCAGAACGTCATACCAATCGAATTATGGCGCAAATGCAAAAAGATTTACGTCTTTCTGTCGAGCCACGACACATAGAATGTTTTGATAATTCCAACATTCAAGGAACCAATCCAGTTGCAGCTTGCGTAGTTTTTAAAGACGGAAAACCTTTCAAAAAAGATTACCGACATTTCAATATTAAAACTGTTGAAGGACCAAACGATTTTGCCTCAATGGAAGAAGTTGTTTACCGAAGATACAAACGTCTTTTAGACGAAAACCAACCTTTGCCACAACTAATCATCATTGATGGTGGAAAAGGACAACTTTCATCAGCATTAAAAAGTATCGATGATTTAGGTTTACGAGGAAAAATTGCCATTATTGGAATTGCAAAACGTTTAGAAGAACTCTTTTATCCTGGCGATTCGGTTCCGTTGTATCTCGACAAAAAATCGGAAACGCTTAAAGTTATTCAGTTTTTACGAAACGAAGCACACCGATTCGGAATCACATTCCATCGTGACAAACGAAGCAAATCTGCATTAAATTCATCCATAGAAACCATTCCTGGAATTGGAGAAAAGACCATGCTAACGTTAATAAAACATTTTAAAAGTGTTAAAAGATTAAAATTAGCCACAGAAAAAGAAATTTCTGACGTTGTTGGTGTATCTAAATCCAAAAAAATTATCGAATTTTACAACAAAGAATAAGTTTTCAAATTTTGAGAAAATGATTAATCAAAAATTTAAATCTAGAATTATTTATAGAAAGGTAATCGCACTTTCTCTATTTTCTATTTTCTACTTTCTATTTTCTCAAAATTGTTATTCACAAGACACCATTCAAAGAAAAAAAATAGGTTTGGTCTTAACCGGTGGTGGAGCAAAAGGATTTGCCCATATTGGAGTTTTAAAAGTGTTAGAAAAAGCTGGAGTCAAAATAGATTATATTGGAGGAACAAGTATGGGCGCTGTAGTTGGAGGATTATATGCTACAGGATATAACGCCATGCAAATAGATTCCATCTTTCACGACACAAATTTTGATGAACTTTTAAAAGATTACATACCAAGGTCATCAAAAAGTTTTTATGAAAAGCGTAACGACGAGCTTTACGCTATTTCATTACCATTCAATAAATTCAGTTTGGGAGTTCCAATAGCACTTTCAAAAGGGATGTATAATTATAATTTACTTACAAAACTCACACATTCAGTTAGACATATTAGAGATTTTAATAAACTTTCAATTCCTTTTTTATGTATTGCAACAGATATAGAAACTGGAGAACAATTAGTTTTAAATAAAGGATATTTACCTCAAGCACTTTTAGCTAGTTCGGCTTTTCCAACATTGTTTTCTCCAATTGAAATTGATGGAAAAATGTTGATAGATGGAGGTGTAACTAATAATTACCCAATTGATGAAGTAAAAAAAATGGGAGCTGACATCATCATTGGTGTTGACGTTCAAGATGGATTAAAAGGAAGAAATTCATTGAAAGAAGCTACAAAGATTTTGGTTCAAATTTCAAATCTTCAGATGATTGAAGGTATGAAGGAGAAGATAAAAAAAACTGATATTTATATAAAACCTGATATTAAAGACTATACAGTAATCACTTTTGACAAAGGTCAAGAAATCATTCAAAAAGGTGAAGAATCGGCTTTAAAAGTATTTGATCAATTAAAAAAGTTGAGTTCTGAAACAATAAATTATAAAGCGCAAAAATTAAGCGTAACTAAAGACAGCCTTGATGTTAAGAGGATAACAATCAATACCCTTAAAGATTACACACATGCATATGTAATCGGAAAACTTGGTTTTAAAAGAGGAAGTAAGATTAGTTATGATCAGTTAAAAACAGGTATCAATACTCTTGATGCAACAGGAAATTTTAGCGCTATTAACTACCAAATTAATGAATTAATAAACGGCGATGATGTAAATTTAAACCTAATTGAGAACAAAAATAAAACGTTTTTAAAATTCGGATTACATTATGATGACTTATATAAAAGTGCAGTTTTAGTTAATCTAACACAGAAAAAACTCTTTTTAAGAAACGACGTTTTAGCAATAGATTTTGGACTTGGAGATAATTTCAGATACAACCTTAACTATTATATTGATAACGGGTTTTATTTTAGTTTTGGTTTTAAATCTCGATTTAATCAATTTAATAAAAATGTTGTAACCGACTTTAATGATGGAAATCTCTTTTCACAATATGGAATAAATTCTCTAAACATAGATTTTTCTGATATTACAAATCAAGCCTATGTTCAGACAATTTTTGCTCAAAAGTTTTTAATTGGAGCTGGAGTAGAATTAAAACATTTAAGAATTAGATCAAAAACACTAGAAAGTAATAAAACAATTTTTGAAAATAGTAATTATGCAAGTGCATTTAGTTATTTAAAATATGATTCATTTGATAATAAATTTTTCCCTAAAAAAGGATGGTTTTTTGATGGAGATTTACAAACCTATTTGTATTCCAGTAATTATACAAATCAATTCAATAGATTTTCAATTTTAAAAGGAGAGGCAGGAATCACAAGAACTTTTTATAAAATATTCAATCTAAGACTACAATCTGAAGCTGGTTTCTCTTTTGGAGAAGATAGTGTTCATTTCTTAGATTTTGTTTTAGGAGGTTACGGATTTAATACAATAAACAATTTTAGACACTTTTATGGCTATGATTTTTTAAGTATCTCATCAGATAGCTATATAAAATCATTAGCTACAATAGATGTGGAGTTCTTAAAGAAAAACCACATTAATTTTTCTGCTAATTATGCCAATGTAGAAAATAAATTATTTAGTTCAGGTAATTGGCTTTCAACACCAAGATACTCTGGATATGCAGTTGGATACGGACTTGAAACCGTTTTAGGACCAATTGAAATTAAATATTCATGGTCGCCAGAATTACCCAAAGGATTTACTTGGATTAATATTGGATTTTGGTTTTAAACCTATAATTTTTCTATTTTCGTAAAATTATTAAACAAAAAAAGTATATTTGAACACAATAAACTAAAAAACTACATTATGTCTATTTGGAAAAGAAAACCTATGTCTATGTTGCTCGCTGAAGCATCAGACTCTGAAAAAGGATTAAAAAGAACATTAACAGCTTGGTCATTAGTAGCATTAGGAATTGGAGCTATTATTGGAGCAGGACTTTTTGTTAGAACAGCAACAGCTGCGGCTCAAAATGCCGGTCCATCAGTTACAATTGGTTTTATAGTTGCTGCAATTGGTTGTGCGCTAGCTGGTTTATGTTATGCAGAATTATCATCATCTATTCCAATTTCTGGAAGTGCCTACACCTATACTTATGCAACAATGGGAGAATTACTTGCGTGGATTATTGGTTGGGATTTAATATTAGAATATGCTGTTGGAGCTGCTACAGTTGGAATTGCTTGGAGCGAATATCTCAATAATCTTCTGGTCAATGTCCTCCATACTAGTCCAATTCCATATGAATTATGCCATTCTCCATTTCAAACTTCAGCTGATGGTGTTTCAGGTATGATAAATTTACCTGCATTGTTTATCGTTGCAGTAATTAGCTTGCTTTTAATAAAAGGAACTCAAGAATCAGCTTTTGTAAATGGAATTATTGTTGTTGTAAAAGTAGCAATTGTTGTAATGATTATCGTTTTTGGATGGAGCTTTATCAATCCTGAGAATCATACTCCTTACATTCCTGAAAGTTCAGTTTTTACAGACGAACACGGAGTTGGTCATAATTTCGGAGGCATTATGGGAATTCTTGGTGCCGCTGGAACAGTATTCTTTGCATTCATTGGTTTTGACGCTGTAAGTACTGCAGCTCAAGAAACAAAAAATCCAAAACGCGATATGCCTATAGGAATTTTAGGTTCATTAGCTATTTGTACGATTTTATATATTCTTTTTGCTCATGTATTAACAGGTTTAGAATCTGTTGATTTCTTCAGAAATGGAGGAAAAGAAGCTTCTGTTGCTAATGCAATAACATCATCGATGCCTGGTTTTGGATGGTTAGCACAATTTGTAACAGTAGCTATTTTATTTGGATTTACATCTGTAATTTTAGTAATGTTACTAGGGCAATCGAGAGTATTCTACGCTATGGGACGTGATGGTTTATTGCCAAAAGCTTTTGGAGATTTACACTCAAAATATAAAACGCCTTACAAAGCAAATCTTGCTATTTTAGTTATTGTAGGATTGTTTGCGGCTTTTGTGCCTGGAGATATTGTTGGTGATATGACAAGTATAGGAACATTGTTTGCGTTTATTTTAGTTTGTATTTCTGTAATTGTTTTGAGAAAAACAGAACCTGATATGAAACGTGAATTTAAAACACCTTTAGTTCCTTTAGTTCCAATATTAGGGGTTTTTGTTTGTTTAGCAATGATCTATGGTTTAGGATGGACTAACTGGTTAAGACTTGCAGTTTGGTTAGCACTAGGATTGATAATATATTTTGGATATAGTAAAAAGCATAGTAATTTGAACAATCCTAAATAATTTTATTTTCAGAATATTCTGAAAAAAGCATTAAAAATGATCAATCATTTTTAATGCTTTTTTCATTTTATAAATATTTTTTAATTAACACCTACTAAAAAATATTTTTCCGATATTTGTTAAATGAAAAAATGGGACAACTTATTAATCCATTTAAAATTCCTCATCAAGAGAAATCCTGAGTGAGTTTCTTTTTAGTTTTACAAAATCTAATATTTAATATCGTAAATCTAATATTTAACAAATGCCTATATATCATAAATTAGGAAATTTTCCTCAAAAAAGACACACACAATTCGAAAAACCAAATGGCGGATTATATTACGAACAACTATTTGGAACCGAAGGTTTTCATGGACATTCGTCTTTATTGTACCATGTTCATAGACCAACTCAGATTAAAGAAATAACAAAATCCTATTCAGTTGAACCAAAAATAGCCATTGGCAAAAATATAAAATCGTTATTGCTAAAAGGATTTGAACTTAAGCCAGAAGACGATTTTTTAGATTCTCGAAAAGCAATGTTGGTCAACAAAGATTGTACTATCGGATTGGCAGCGCCAAAAAAATCGCTTACAGAATATTTCTATAAAAATGCCGATGCCGACGAAATGATTTTCATCCACAAAGGAAGCGGAAAATTAAGAACTATGATGGGAAACATCGATTTTGAATATGGAGATTATCTTATTATTCCACGCGGAATGATTTACCAAATTCAATTCAACACCAAAGATAACCGATTGTTCTACGTAGAAAGTTTTGCGCCTTTTTACACACCAAAACGATATAAAAACGAGTCAGGTCAACATCTAGAACATTCACCATTTTGCGAACGCGATTTTAAATTGCCAACCGAATTAGAAACGCACGATGAAAAAGGAGATTTCACTATCAAAATAAAAAAAGAAGGAATGATACACGAAGTTGTTTATGCAACACATCCTTTTGACGTTGTAGGTTGGGATGGTTATAATTTTCCATACGGATTCTCCATTCACAACTTTGAGCCAATTACAGGTAGAGTACATCAACCGCCACCAGTACATCAAACTTTTGAAACATCAACATTTGTAGTTTGTTCGTTTTGTCCAAGATTGTACGATTATCATCCAAAGGCAATTCCAGCACCATACAATCATAGCAATATCGATTCCGATGAGGTTTTATATTACGTAGATGGCGATTTTATGTCAAGAAATAACATCGAACAGGGTCATATTACATTGCATCCAAAAGGAATTCCTCATGGTCCAGCTCCAGGCGCAATGGAGCGCAGTATTGGCAAAACAATTACCGAAGAGTTAGCTGTTATGGTAGATACTTTTCGTCCATTAATGGTTACAGAAGAAGCAATGGGATTGGATGATGGAAAGTATTATAAATCTTGGGTAGAGTAATTAAATCAAATCATTTCTGAAAAGTTAAAAATTTTTGGATTTTAAAAAATAAATAAAAAATGTCAAAAGAAGTAAAATCCGTAGAATACGGACTAGAAAAAATATTCAGTGGAGCACAAGATTTTCTTCCACTGTTAGGTACAGATTATGTTGAATTTTACGTTGGTAACGCAAAACAATCGGCACATTATTACAAAACAGCTTTTGGATATCAATCACACGCCTATCGCGGATTAGAAACAGGGTCTAAAGATTCTGTTAGTTACGTTTTGAAACAAGACAAAATTCGTTTGGTATTAACAACGCCATTAAATAGTAATTCACCAATCAATGACCATTTGCGTAAACATGGTGATGGTGTAAAAGTGATTGCTCTTTGGGTTGAAGATGCAAAATCTGCATTTGAAGAAACCACTAAACGTGGTGCAAAACCATTTATGGAACCTACAGTAGAAAAAGATGAGCATGGAGAAGTGGTTCGTTCAGGAATTTACACTTATGGTGAAACGGTACACATATTTGTTGAAAGAAAAAACTACAATGGTGCATTTTTGCCAGGTTTTGTAGAATGGAAATCAGAATATAATCCAGAACCACTCGGACTAAAATACGTTGACCATATGGTTGGAAATGTGGGTTGGGGACAAATGAATCAATGGGTAAAATGGTATGAAGACGTAATGGGATTTGAAAATTTCTTATCTTTTGATGATACTCAAATCCACACCGAATATTCAGCTTTAATGAGTAAAGTAATGAGCAACGGTAACGGAAGAATTAAATTTCCAATAAACGAACCAGCAAAAGGAAATAAAAAATCACAAATTGAAGAATATTTAGATTTTTATGAAGATTCTGGTGTTCAGCATTTAGCAGTGGCAACGGATGATATTATAAAAACTGTCGCTGGTTTAAAAGCTCGTGGAGTAGAATTTTTACCACCACCTCCACAAGCATATTATGATGATATTCCAAACAGATTGGGGGTCCATAGAGACATGATGAAAGAAGATATCAAAGAATTGCAAAGACTGTCGATTTTAGTTGATGCGGATGAAGATGGTTATCTTTTACAAATATTCACCAAACCAGTTGAAGACCGACCAACCTTATTTTTCGAAATCATTCAAAGAATGGGCGCAACCGGATTTGGAGCAGGTAATTTTAAAGCACTTTTTGAGTCAATAGAAAGAGAACAAGCTTTGAGAGGAACGCTATAAAAGTTAAAAATTATTAAACAATCATCAAATTACAACGTTATAGTGGTGTTGTTTTTGTCAAATAAATGTTAAAGTTTATTTTTCATTGAGAATAATTCAAAAACACTCCTATCTTTGTACTCACAAAACGAAAAGGAGTGGTTTCCTTACTAGTTTTATATAAGTTTTTCATAATTTATAGTTTTTTGGTTGGTTAATAGCATAAAAACTCCGTCAATATTTGACGGAGTTTTTTTGTTTTAATACATTTGGAACAGAAATTGCATTATAGTTATTAAATCAATAAAAAGTATTTTAAAATGAAAAAGATAATTATACTAGCGCTTCTTTTTTTAACAGTAAGTTTTGATTCTCCAAAATCTTCTGCATTTGATGTTGGAGAATGGTTTAAATTTAGAATTCATTACGGATTAGTTACAGCAGGTTATGCAACATTAGAAGTTAAAGAAGCTACAAAAAACAATAAGAAAGTTTTTCATGCAATTGGTCGTGGATATACAACAGGTATGTCAAAATGGTTTTTTAAAGTAGACGATAACTATGAGTCTTATTTTGATAAAGTTACAGGAAAACCCTACCATTATGTAAGAAAAATTGATGAAGGAGGTTATACAAAAAATCAAGAAGGCTTTTTTAATCAAGATAAAAATACTATCTTGGTAAAAGATTATAAAAACGATACTAACAAAACGTTTACTACTCCAGAAAATGTTCAAGATATAGTATCTACCTTTTATTATTTGAGAAATCATCCAAATGTTGACAAGCTAAAAGTAGGAGAATCTATAGCAATCGACATGTTTTTTGACGATGAAACAACAAAATTTAAGTTAAAATTCATAGGTAGAGAGGATTTAGACACTAAATTTGGAGTAGTTCCTTGTATGATATTTAGACCATTGGTACAATCTGGTAGAGTTTTTAAAGAGCAAGAAAGTCTAACTGTTTGGATTTCAGATGATGACAATAAACTTCCTTTAAGAATTAAAGCCAGTTTAGCTGTTGGGTCTCTTAAAGCTGATTTAGAATCTTTTAAAGGATTAGCAAATCCATTTACAATAAAAGTAAAAAAATGAACACAGAAACAACTCATTTAATTGAGGAATTAGAAAAGAAATTTGATGCAATAAATCAAAAAACAGATACCCATCTAGAAGGTTTACTTTGGTCAAAACCAATTACCTATTGGGATTATATTCAAACGGATGCTTTATTAAATTTACAAACTCAAAGAACCATTTTGCCTGACGAAATGGTTTTTATTATGTATCATCAAGTCAATGAATTATTGTTCAAAATGATTCTTTGGGAAATAAAACAAGTATGTCATTGTAAAAAACTTGAAACCAAATTTTTTGCGGATAGATTAACGAGAATTTCACGTTATTTTGATATGCTAACTACTTCATTTGATATTATGGGAGATGGAATGGAAGTAGAACAATATATGAAATTTAGAAACACACTTACACCGGCAAGTGGTTTTCAATCAGCACAATACCGATTAATTGAATTTTCTTCAACAGATTTAATTAACTTAATTGACTATCGTTTTAGAGCAACAATTGATAGAAATACTCCTTATTCGCATGCTTTCGAACATTTATACTGGCAAGCAGCTGGCAAGGATTATAAAACAGGAGAAAAGTCTTTTTTAATTTTAGAATTTGAAAGAAAATATAAGGAGGAATTTTTGCGTTATATGGAAGAATATAACACTATAAATATTTGGCAAAAATTCAAAGAATTACCTGAGAATGATCAAAAAGACCCTAATTTGGTTGCAGCTATGCGTCACTACGACAAAACTGTAAATATTACATGGGTGATGGGACACTTGAATGCAGCCAAAAAATATATTGAAAGCGGGCATGGTTCAGGAGAAGCAACTGGAGGAAGTGATTGGAAAAAGTATATGCATCCAAAATACCAAAGAAGAATTTTCTTTCCAGAACTTTGGAGTGAGGAAGAGTTGAAAAATTGGGGTGAAGATTGTTAAAATAAAAGACTCATATTGAGAAAAATAGTATTATTTTTAATTGTTATATTTTCCGTGTATTCTTGTAAAAATACTCAGGAAGATTTTGTTATTGAAGATAGTGAACCGTACAAACCAATTGTTGATTACGGATTTCATTTTGATCAATTTAATGTTCATTTTGACACCATCGATAGACAAGATACTTTTGAAAAAATTCTAAAAAAGCAAAATTTAAACGGAAAAAAAGCATCTGAAATATTAAAAATTATTAAAGACTCTTTTCCAACAAGTGTAGGATACAAAAGACCATATGTTTGTTTACGATCGAAAGATAAATACAATAAACTACAATATTTAATTTATCAACCCAATAGAATAGATTATTATTTAGTTGATTTGACAGATTCTGTTATTGGATTTAAAAAATCTAGACCTCTAACTTTTAAGGTTAGAACTGTCGCAGGAGAATTAACAGGTCCATTAACTAAAACCTTAAGAGAATTAAAAATTGACCCAACATTATCAGGAAAGCTTACCAAAGTTTTTGCATGGTCTATTGATTTTTTCAAATCTAAAAAAGGTGATAAATTTGCTTTAAGTTTTACAGAAAGATATATAAACGACACTATTTATGACGGTGTTGATAGTTTGAGAGCTGCATTTTTTGAATATAAAGGAGAGAAAATTTATGCCTTCCCATTCATTCAAGAAAGAGGAGGAAAAGTTGATTATTATAACGATCAAGGAAAAGCTTTAAAGAACTTTTTCCTAAAAGCACCATTAAAATTCGTTCACATTACGTCAAAGTTTTCTAAAAACAGATTTCATCCAGTACAATTAAAATGGAAACCTCATAAAGGAACCGATTATGCTGCACCAACAGGAACACCAATTATGACCACAGCTGCTGGAGTTGTAGAACAAGCAGGATATACAGCTGGTAATGGTAATTTTGTAAAAGTAAAACACGACAAAACTTATGCTACACAATATTTACATATGTCTAGAATTCTTGTAAGAAGAGGACAAAGAGTAAAACAAGGAGAAGTAATAGGTAAAGTTGGTAGCACAGGATTAGCTTCTGGACCACACGTATGTTATCGTTTCTGGAAAAATGGTGTCCAAGTGGATGCATTAAGACTAAAACTTCCAAATTCACAAGTAATGGAAAGTAGAAATCTTCCAAGATTTAAAGAACAAATTAGACCACTTAAGAGAGCTTTGGATAGTGTTGCAGAAATAAAATTCAGTAATTAATTTTATAATTGAACTAATTTTTACCAACTACAACGTTTGCATAACTTTTTATACACACAATTTTATTTTCGTGTAACTTTATCTGTAATCTTTTATTTAATTTTGTTTTTCAAAATTAATAATTATGTCTTTACAGAACACTAATCCTACACATACAAAAGCTTGGCAACAACTTGAAAATCATTTTACTAAAATGGAGAATAATTCCATAAAGGAAATGTTTCAAAATGATGAGAAAAGAGCTGAAAAATACCACATTCAATGGAATGATTTTCTTGTTGATTATTCCAAAAACAATATCAATCAAGAAACAATAGATTTGTTGCTAAACTTAGCCAATGAAGTTAATCTAAAAGATGCTATTTCGAAATACTTTACAGGTGATTTAATCAATCAAACAGAAAACAGAGCTGTTTTGCATACAGCATTGCGAGCTCCTGAAAACGCAGTAATTCTTGTTGATGGAAAAAACGTTATGCCTGAAGTTTTTGACGTTAAAAATAAAATCAAAAATTTTACCAATGAAATTGTTTCTGGAGAGAGAAAAGGTTATACAGGAAAATCATTTACAGATGTTGTAAATATAGGAATTGGAGGTTCAGATTTAGGACCAGCAATGGTTGTAGAAGCTTTGCAATATTATAAAAATCATTTAAACGTTCATTTCGTTTCTAATGTAGATGGTGATCATGTAAATGAAATTATAAAAAAAATAAATCCTGAAACAACACTTTTTGTAATTGTTTCCAAAACTTTTACTACACAAGAAACCCTTACTAATTCTGAAACGATTAGATCTTGGTTTTTAAAATCGGCCCAACATGAAGATGTTGCTAAACATTTCGTAGCAGTTTCAACAAATATCCAAAAAGTAACAGAATTTGGAATTGACACAAATAATATTTTTCCAATGTGGGATTGGGTAGGAGGACGTTTTTCGCTTTGGAGCGCTGTCGGATTATCTATTTCTCTAGCTGTTGGATTTGATAATTTTGATAGTTTATTAAAAGGAGCCAACAAGATGGATGAGCATTTTAAAACGGAGACTTTTGATAAAAACATCCCAGTAGTTTTGGCTCTATTAAGCATTTGGTACAATAACTTTTTTGGTGCTGAAAGTGAAGCATTAATTCCATATACACAATATTTACAAAAACTAGCTCCATATTTGCAACAAGGAATTATGGAAAGTAACGGCAAAAGTATTGGGAGAGATGGTAAACCAGTAAATTATCAAACAGGAACTATCATTTGGGGTGAGCCAGGAACCAATTCACAACATGCCTTTTTTCAATTGATTCATCAAGGAACAAAATTGATTCCGACTGATTTTATTGGTTATGTTAAACCTTTATATGGCAATAACGATCATCATAACAAGTTGATGTCTAATTTCTTTGCTCAAACAGAAGCTTTGTTAAACGGAAAAACGCCAGAGCAAGTAAAAGCTGAATTTGATAAACAAGCAGTTTCAACTGAAAAAGCTGAATTCCTTTTGCCATTCAAAGTTTTTTCAGGTAATAAACCTACCAATACTGTTTTAATTCAAAAATTAACTCCAGAATCATTAGGTTCATTGATAGCTTTGTACGAGCATAAAATATTTGTTCAAGGAGTTATTTGGAATATTTTTAGTTATGACCAATGGGGAGTTGAACTTGGAAAGCAGTTGGCTAATTCAATTTTAGAGGAAATAAATTCTAAAAAAGTTAACAATCACGATAATTCAACTTCTTTTTTACTAAAACATTTCCTTGATAATAAGTAAAAATAAAACAATAACAATCCCAATTTAAACCTCAATATGCAAAAATATTGAGGTTTTTTTATTAATTATCATAAAAAATTATATTTATCACAAATTTTCACCACAAAAACAAAATTGACTAAGAAAAATGCAACAAAAAACACTTTGTTAACATTAGCTTAACATATCTAAAGTAATAAAGTTACAATTTTGCACAAATAATTTAAAAACCAAAATAACATGAAAAAAGTTACAACTAATTTATTTTCAGTAATGTTTCTTTTGATGGCAACAGTAATGTTTTCTCAAGGAAAAATTAAAGGAACAATATTAGACAGTGAATTAAATGCAGGATTACCTGGTGTAAATGTGGTAGTTAAAGGATCTTCTACAGGAGCTTCAACAGACATTGATGGTAAATTTACATTAAATACTACTGCTTCATCTGGGCAAGTAGTTATTTCTTACATCGGTTACAAAACACAAACAGTTAATTTCACAGTTAAAAATGGAGAAACTGTTGATTTGGGATCAATAAAATTAGCTTCTGATGCAAGTCAATTGGAAGAAGTAGTGATTAAAAGTACAATTATTGACGTTGCTAAAGACAGAAAAACACCAGTTGCAGTATCAACTATTAGAGCTTCTGAAATTCAACAAAAATTAGGAAATCAAGAATTTCCAGAAATATTGAAAAGTACACCTTCAGTTTACGCTTCGAAAGCTGGTGGAGGTTTTGGTGACTCTAGAGTTACAATTCGTGGTTTTGCTCAAGAAAATATTGCAGTAATGATAAACGGAGTTCCAGTAAATGATATGGAAAATAGCCGTGTATTCTGGAGTAACTGGGCTGGATTGTCAGATGTAACTTCTGCTATGCAAGTTCAAAGAGGTTTAGGTTCTTCAAAATTAGCAATTTCTTCTGTGGGAGGAACAATTAACGTAATCACAAAAACTTCAGATATGAAAGAAGGTGGTTCTGTTGGTGTTGGTGTAGCTAATAGTGATTATCTAAAAACACAAGCTTCTTATTCTACTGGAAAAATGAAAAATGGATTGTCTGCTTCATTTTTAATGAGCCAAACAAGAGGTGATGGATATATAGATGGGACGAAGTTTGAAGGTGCTAACTATTTCTTCGCTTTAGGATATGAAATTAATCCAAAACATGAACTTCAATTTACTTTCACTGGAGCTCCACAATGGCACAACCAAAGAGGAACTGCAATTTCTATTGCTGACTATATTAAATATGGTGAAGGTGGAGAGCCTAATGTTAGATACAATGCTGATTGGGGTTTGTTAAATGGTAATGAATTTAACTTTAGAACTAATTACTACCACAAACCAGTAATGTCTTTGAACTGGGATTATAAAATTACAGAAAAAACTAAATTATCTACTGTTCTTTATGGATCATGGGGTAGAGGTGGTGGAACTAATGCTGCTGGTAGAATTAGAGGTTTAGCCAACACAGCTGCTGCTTTCAGAAGAGCAGATGGAACAATCAATGTTGATAATATTTATTCATGGAATAGTGGGCAATCAACATTTATTCCTGGATTTGGAAATACAACTAGAACTTTAGATGGAGGTAAATACATAAGCACAACAGTAAGTACTAATGCTGCAAATACAACAAATGGTATTTCAAAAATTGCATCTATCAACTCTCATAACTGGTATGGTGGAGTAGCAAGTTTAAATACTAAATTTAATGATAAATTGACTTTTGATTTTGGAGTTGATGTAAGAACTTACAAAGGAATTCATTATCAAAATGTAAATGATTTAGTAGGAGGTTATTTCTTTAAAGATAATACACCACTTCCTGTTAATGGAGTTTACTCAAATGGAAATGGGAATGACCCAAATAGAGTATTATACCAAACTTATGAATCAACGCCAAGTTTTAATCCTTTCTTTAATGTAGATCACCAACAAAAAGTATCTTACAATAATGATGGAAATGTAAATTGGTTAGGAGCGTTTACTCAATTAGAATATTCTACAGAAAAAGTAACTGCTTTTATTCAAGCAGCAGTATCTCAACAAGGTTTCAAAAGAGTTGATTATTTTAAATATTTAGCTTCTAACCCACTATCTTCTACAGACTATGAAAACATTCTTGGAGGTAATGTAAAAGGAGGTATTAATTATAACATTAACTCTCACCACAATGTATTTGTAAATGCAGGTTATTATTCTAAACAACCATTTTTCAATGCTGTTTATCCTAACAATGCATCAGTTGTTAATGGTAATTTAGTTAATGAAAAGATTACAGGTTTTGAAGCAGGATATGGATTTAGATCTTCAAAATTCAATGCTAATGTGAATTTGTATAATACTACTTGGAAAGATAGATACCAACGTTCAAATGATTTAGCTGCTGATAATCCAGGAGGATATTACGATTTCTCAGGAATTACAGAAGTTCACTCTGGAGTTGAAGTTGATATGAATGCAAAGGTTACAGAAAAATTCAAAGTAACTGGTATGTTCTCATTAGGAAACTGGGATTACAAAGGGAATAGTGTAAGTAATAGATATGATGTAACAAATAATCAAATTTCTGGAGGTACTTCAACAACATTATATCTTGACAAAGTAAAAGTTGGTAACGCTGCTCAAATGACAGCTTCTTTAGGAGGATCGTATGAAGTTGTTAAAAGAGTAATATTAGATGCAACTTATATCTATTCAGATAAATTGTATGCAAATATTTCTCCTGCTAATTTCTCAAATCAATTAAATAAAGGAGCGCTTCAATTACCTTCTTTTGGATTAGTTGATGCTGGTTTCTCATACAAAATGTTAGTTGGAAAAAACAAATCAGACAATGTAAATTTCAGATTAAACGTAAACAATCTTTTAGATAAAATTTATATTGCTGAGTCAAGCACTAATAATCACGTAAAAGTAGAATCTGATTTTGGAACGCCAGCTCAGTACAACACTTATTTGAATACTTTAAAAACATACAAAGGTATAGACCAGACTAACGCAGTTTACTTTGGTTTTGGTAGAACTTGGAACTTTACATTAAGCTACAACTTCTAGTTAAACAAGTTTAAAATTAATATTAAAAAACGGCATTCTTAATCAAGAGTGCCGTTTTTTTATTCTTTTTTTTCTATATTTGTTAAAACAAAAAATAAATTTTCATGTATAATTTCATTCAAAAATTTCATTCTGGCTGGGCATATTTAGCACTTTTATTATTAGTACTTGCGGTTGTTAATTCAGTTATTGGAATGACTTCGAAAAAAGAGTTTACGGCTAAAGACAGAAAAATTGCTCTTTTTGCATTGATTGCAACTCATATACAATTGGTAGTTGGATTAATTTTGTATTTTATTTCTGAAGTTGGAATGAAAGCCTTTTCTACTGAAGGAGCGATGAAAATTCCGGAATTAAGATTAACGATGTTAGAGCATCCATTAACCAATATAATTGCAATTACACTGATTACTATTGGATGGTCTAAACATAAAAAAGGGGCTACAAATGAATCTAAATTCAAATCAATAACTTTATTTTATGGTTTAGGTTTGGTTTTAATTCTAATAAGAATTCCTTGGAAATTATGGTTATAAAATAAAAAGTAAGTCCTGAAAAGGACTTTTTTTAGCAATGTCAAATTACTACTACTTACAAATTGGTATTTTGGTATTATTTTTGGTATTAAGTTTTACTATTATGAAAAAAAGCACACCAATATTTTTATTTTTTTTATGTCTCTTAATGTTCTTTTCAAGTTTATCTTTTAAAGCTCAAAACGGAAATTTAAGAGATTTAAAAAAGCAGAAAACAGATTCAATAAAAAAAGATAATATTGTATCTGAAACTATTGAGGTTGATACAACAATTGTATATAAAGGTAAATTTAAACCTTATAAAAAGAAAGCTCATGCTTCTTACTATGCCGATAAGTTTAATGGCAGAAAAATGGCAAGTGGTAAAAAATATGACAGTACTAAACTAACTGCAGCTCACAAAAAATTGCCTTTTGGAACCTTATTAAAAGTAACAAACGAGTTGAATGGAAAATCTGTTATAGTTGAGGTAACAGATAGAGGCCCTTTTGTAAGAGGAAGAGAAATAGATTTATCTAAAAGAGCTTTTATGAGTATAGTAAACAACAAAAGATCTGGAGCTGTTGTTGTTACAATTGAAATACTTCAAAAGTAATTTACCAATTTTTAAAAGGATTTTGACTTAAATAAGAGTTGTAATAACGTTTGTCATTTGTAACTTCTTTTCCAAGCCAATTTGGTTTTACAATTGCTTCGTTTTCGTTTTCTAGTTCAATTTCGGCTAGAATTAATCCGTCGTTTTCTGTATGAAATACATCAATTTCAACAAGATGCTTTCCTGATAGAACCTCGTAGCGAGTTTTTTCTATTACACCCTTTTCGCAAATTTTTAAAAGTGATTTTGCTTCTTCAATTTCAATTTCCTTTTCCCATTCAAAACGTGAAACACCACTTTCACTGCCAATTCCTTTTATAGTAATATAGCCCTTATCACCTTTGATTCTAATTCTAACCGTTCGCTCCGGATTTGAATTCAAATACCCTTGAGCTATTTCGTTTTTAGAGGAATATTCTTTTAAAAAATCTAAAGAAGTAACTAAATATTTACGTTCTATTTCAATCATGTTTTCAATTTATCATAAATGGTGCAGCAAACATAATAAAACTTTGTGTATCTCTGTGATTTCTCTTTGTACTCTGTGCATTAATTTTCTCTAAATTTGTAGTATGTCAGAGGAAATTAGATATCGAAAAATAATTCACGTCGACATGGATGCTTTTTACGCTTCTGTTGAACAAATGGACAATCCTGAATTGAAAGGAAAACCATTAGCTGTTGGTGGAAGTGAAGTTAGAGGTGTGGTTTCTGCAGCAAGTTACGAAGCACGAAAATTTGGTGTAAGAAGTGCCATGAGCGGCATTCAAGCCAAGAGAAATTGTCCTGAATTAATTTTTGTTCGACCAAGATTTGAACGATATAAAGAGATTTCCAATAAAATAAGAAAGATTTTTCACGATTATACTGATTTGGTAGAACCACTTTCGTTAGACGAAGCCTATTTGGACGTTTCTCAAAATAAAAAAGGAAACCCAAGTGCCACTTTAATTGCTCAAGAAATTAGAAAACGAATTTTTGAAGAAGTTGGTTTAACAGCATCGGCAGGAATTTCTGTAAATAAATTTGTTGCCAAAATAGCAAGTGATTACAATAAGCCCAACGGCCAAAAAACGGTAAACCCTGATGAAGTTGAAGATTTTTTAGAAAAATTAGATATTAAAAAATTCTATGGAATCGGAAAAGTGACTACTGAAAAAATGTACCATCATGGTATTTTCACAGGAAAGGATTTGAAATCAAAAACCAAAGAATATTTAGAACAACATTTCGGAAAAAGTGGTGGGTTTTATTATAATATAGTTCGCGGAATTCATAATAGCGAAGTTAAACCTAATAGAGTTTCCAAATCAGTTGCTGCCGAACATACTTTTAATGAAAATCTAACTTCAGAAATTTTCATGCAGGAACGTTTAGAACGAATTGCGGCCGAATTAGAGAAGCGATTAAAGAAATATAACATTTCCGGCAAAACAGTTACATTAAAGATTAAATACAGCGATTTTACCACACAAACAAGAAGTAAAACCTTGCCTTATTTTATTTCAGATAAAGGTTTGCTATTTGTAACGGCTAAAGAACTTCTTTATCAAGAACGAATGAAAGATTCGGTTCGATTACTCGGAATCTCACTTAATAATTTGAATACAGAAATAAAGAAAACAGTTGTAGTTCAGTTGCGATTTGAGTTTTAAAATCGTTCAACAAAAGTTAATCTTTGAAAGAAAGTGTTTGTTTTTGAAAAATCATTTTAGATTTGCCCAAAATTAATAAAAAATGAAACTTTCAAATTACGAAAATGCCATTGCAAAACATTACAATAGTTTGTCACTAAGTAGATTTCCATTAACTTGTTGGGATTTCTATTCTAAAAGTTTTGACAAATTTAGACTTACACTTTCTGATGCCAATTTATTAAATAGAATTGTAAAAGATAATAAATGGAATACGACTTGGGATTACAAAGAAGAATTAACAAGCGATACTGTGATTGTAGTTACTGATGCGCAATTGTCAATAGTTTTTGCTTCCAAAAATATGGTAAAAATGAACGGTTATACTCCAAATGAAGTGATTGGAAATTCACCAAAAATGTTTCAAGGCAAACTTACCAATGAGAAAATATCTAAAGAAATTAGCGAAGCAGTAAAAGCAAAGCAACCTTTTGATAAGGTTATTTTAAACTATTGCAAAGATGGAGCTTTATATAAATGTCATATCAAAGGATTTCCGGTTTTTGATAGTAATGGCAAACTCATCAATTTCATAGCTTTTGAAAAAATAGCAGCTTAGATTATAAAAAATAAAAAAAAGCGTTCAAGATTTTTGAACGCTTTTTATATATATAAGATGGTGATTAATCTCTACTTGCTAATTTTGATAATAAGCGTAAGAATTCAATATATAACCAAACCAAAGTTATCATTAATCCCATTGCGCCATACCATTCCATATATTTTGGCATTCTTTCTTGTGCACCTTTTTCAATTTGATCAAAATCTAAAAATAGATTTAATGCTGCAATTACAATTACAAAAACACTAATTCCAATACTCATCATAGAATTTCCGTATTGAACTGGCTGAAAGCTTGTAAACATTGTTAGCAACCAAGATACTAAATAATAAACTCCAATGGCCAATGTAGCAGCAATTACAATTGATTTGAATTTTTCTGTAACTTGAACAATCTTGTATTTATATAAGCCAAAACACACTAAGAAGGTTACAAATGTTGCGCCAACAGCTTGACTTACTAATCCTGGATAACTTGCTTCAAAAAAGGCAGAAATTCCTCCAATAAATAATCCTTCAAATAAAGCATAAGCCGGAGCCAAATAAGTAGAAAGATGAGGTTTAAAAGTAGAAATTAATACTAAAATCAAACCAACAATGGCTCCACCAATAGTTAAAACAATAGGATTATAGCCATTAAATGCCAAAGTCCATGTTATAAAAGCTGTGGCAACTAACAACATTAATAAAATAAAACTTTTATTAATTGTTCCTGAAACCGTCATTGTTTCGTTGTAATCTATAACGCTTACATTGTCATTTGCTGCAGAAGTGTTAGAGAATGTTTTTGTCTTAAAAAACGGGTTTTTTGATTCCATAATTAATCTATTTTAGTTGTTCAAATATACTTTTTCTTTTGAAATGTAAAAAGGATTATCAAAATATTTAACTATTTCAATAATCCTTTTGATTTATTTTTAAACTAAGATTTATTCTATCTCAGAAATTCTCAAAGTGTTTACCATTCCTTTTTCAACAACAGGCATTGCTGCAAGATTGATTAAAATATCACCTTTTTTAACATATCCATTTTCTTTTGCAATGTGGTTAATGTCTTCTACAGTGTCATCTGTACTTACAAATTTATCATAGAAAAATGCATTTACACCCCAAAGTAAGTTTAATTGTGTTAGAATTCTTCTGTTAGAAGTATAAACTAAAATATGAGCTGATGGACGCCAAGCCGAAATCTGAAAGGCTGTATAACCACTGTTTGTTAAAGTAGAAATGGCTTTTGCTTTAATATCATTTGCCATAGAAGCGGCATGATAGCAAATAGATTTAGTAATAAAACGTTTTGTTCTAACTTGTGGTGGTGTTAATGGCACTTGAATTAGAGGAGAATCTTCTACTGCTTCAATGATTTGAGTCATTTTTTCAATTACTTGAACTGGATAATTTCCAACAGAGGTTTCTCCAGATAACATTACAGCGTCAGCACCATCCATAACTGAGTTAGCAACGTCGTTAACTTCAGCTCTTGTTGGAGTTAAACTTGTAATCATCGTTTCCATCATTTGTGTTGCAACAATTACAGGAATACGAGCCGTTTTAGCTCTATGAATTAATTTCTTTTGAATCAAAGGAACTTCGTGTGCTGGAATTTCAACTCCCAAATCTCCACGAGCAACCATTAAACCATCGCAAAAAGCAACAATTTTATCAATATTTTCTACTGCTTCTGGTTTTTCAATTTTTGCAATAATTGGAATTTTATGATCAGAATTTTTAGCAATTAAATCTTGTAATTCCTCTAAATCGGCTGGAGTTCTTACAAACGATAAGGCAATCCAATCTACATCTTGTTCAATAGCAAAAAGAGCATCTTTAATATCTTTTTTAGTAAGTGCCGGAAGTGAAACTTTAGTATTAGGAAGATTTACTCCTTTTTTAGATTTCAATGGCCCACCTTGAATAACTCTACATTTTACTTCAGTAGTTCCGTTAGTTTCTAAAGCTTCAAACATTAACTTTCCATCATCCAAAAGAATCTTTTCACCCGGATTTACATCTCTTGGAAATTCAAGATAGTTCATGTAAACTCTGTCTTTTGTTCCTGGCACGTCTTCTGCTGTTTGAAATGTAATAATATCACCTGGATTTACAACAACATCTTCACTCATAACGCCTACACGAAGTTTTGGACCTTGTAAATCGGCTAGAATTCCTGTAGTATAACCGTATTCGGCATTTAATTCTCTAATAATATCGATTCGTTCTTTAACATCAGTGTAATCGGCATGAGAAAAGTTAATTCTAAATACATTTACTCCTGCTTCAACCATGTCTCTAATGACTTCCTTTGAACTACAAGCTGGACCTAACGTGGCTACAATTTTAGTCTTTTTTCTTGTTGGCATTTTTTAAAAAATTAAATTATTTTTTGATTTTATATTTTCAGAATCGATTGCATAAACCATTTTTACACTTTCGATACTATTTATTTTTGAAACGATTGTATCAATTTCTATTTCCTTTTCTGCATTTTCAATTTTAAGAAAATAATCTACTTTTTTATATTCTGGCAATAAAAAAGCCGATGCAGAAAATTTATTTTTAAATCCTGAAAACAAATCTTGTTGATTAATATTTTCAACGATTTCAATTTCGTTTTTATTTTGAACCAAATCCCACTTGATGAATTTTTCTTTGTCTTCAAAAGTAAATCGCGCAAAAGAAGTTTTTCCCTCTTTTACCTGTGATTCAATATCATTTTTATTTTTACTTAAAAAAATCTCAAGATTCAGATTTAAAAAATAAGCCAAACGATAATCTTCCAATGAAGTATGAATGGCGATAATAAAAAAATCGTCTTCTTCAAATTCCTCAATAGATAGTTTAAGATTACCCATTTTGTGCCAAAATAAGTTGTAAATATAGTGTTTATAGAAATTCAAAACACTAATGAAGTATTAGATTAACGTTATTTTATAAACGAAAACGTTATAGTTTTATAAGAATTTGAACTAAATTTTGTTAATTTTTTCTTGAAATGCAAAATAAGCACGTTTTGAAGCAATTTCTTCTGCTTTCTTTTTAGAAGTTGCTCTCGATTTAGCAATTACTTTATCATCAATACTCAATTTTACTCCAAAATAACGTTGACCATCGTTTCCATTATCGTCAAAAACATCAAAATTAAATTGCTTTTTCTCTTTTTGACACCATTCAATAACCAAACTTTTGTAACTTATTACTTTTCCTTCTAATCGAGCAATATCAACATAAGGAATGATAACTCTTTTCTGAATAAATTCTTCGCAACCTGCATAACCTTTATCAAGAAAAATAGCACCAACTAATGCTTCAAAAATATTACCATGAATATTTTCTCCAAAATGCGAAGAAGGAACTTTACTTTCCACGTAATCAATAAGATGTAAATCTCTCCCAAGTTCGTTCAAATGCTCACGACTTACAATTTTGGAACGCATTTTTGTTAAATAACCTTCGTCTCCAAGCGGCGCTTCTTTATATAAATGTGCTGCAATAACAGAACTCAACATGGAATCTCCAAGGAATTCCAAGCGTTCATAATTTAAAGGATTTCCTTTATCATCGGTTTTATTGGAAGAACGATGGGTAAAAGCTTTTTCGTAGAATTTTATATTGATTGGCTTGAAACCAACAATTTTTTCGATAGCAACAAAAAAATTCCCGCCTTCAACAGGACGGGAATTTCGGGTAAATATTTTTTTAAGTAATCGCATGAAAACTTATTCTTCTAATTTTTTAAATAACACACAAGCATTGTGTCCACCAAAGCCAAAAGTATTACTCATAGCCACTTTAATTTCTCTATTTTGTGGTTTGTTTAAAGTTAAATTCAACGATGGATCAATATTTTCGTCAACAACTGTATGGTTAATTGTTGGAGGAACAATACTGTGTTTCATTGCTAAAATAACTGCAATAGCCTCAATCGCACCAGCAGCACCAAGTAAGTGGCCAGTCATTGATTTAGTTGAATTGATATTAATATTTTTAGCATGAGTACCAAAAACATGACTAATTGCTTTCAATTCGGCAACATCACCAAGCGGTGTTGAAGTTCCGTGAGTATTGATGTGATCAACCATTTCAGGAGTCATTCCTGCATCACGCAACGTGTTTTCCATAACAGCAATTACGCCAATTCCTTCTGGATGTGGAGCTGTTAGGTGATAAGCATCTGATGACATTCCGCCACCACCAACTTCACAATAAATTTTTGCACCACGTGCTTTTGCATGTTCGTATTCTTCCAAAACAATGGCACCAGAACCTTCTCCAAGAACAAAACCATCACGAGTTGCATCAAATGGACGCGAAGCTGTTTCCGGACTTTCATTTCTTGTAGATAAAGCATGCATTGAATTAAATCCGCCCATTCCTGCAATAGTTACAGCAGCTTCAGAACCTCCAGTGATAATTACATCACACATTCCTAAACGAATATAATTGAAAGCATCAATCATAGCATTTGCAGACGATGCACAAGCAGAAACAGTAGTGTAATTTGGACCCATATAGCCATTTCTCATTGAAATATGAGCAGGAGCAATATCGGCAATCATTTTTGGGATAAAGAAAGGGTTGAATTTTGGAGTTCCATCGCCTTTGGCATAGTACATTACTTCTTCTTGAAAAGTTTCTAAACCGCCAATTCCTGCTCCCCAAATTACTCCAACTCTATGTTTGTTTACGTTGTCATGAGTAATTCCAGCATCTTTGATAGCTTCGTCACTAGATGCAATAGCATAGTGCGAAAATTTATCTAATCGACGCGATTCTTTACGATCCATGTAATCTTCAATATTGAAGTTTTTTACTTCGCAAGCAAATTTTGTTTTGTGCTTTTCAGTATCGTAATATGTTATTGGAGCAGCACCACTTTTTCCATTAATTAAACCATCCCAATATTCTTGGATGGAATTTCCAATAGGAGTTAATGCTCCAAGACCAGTTACAACAACACGCTTTAATTGCATATAATTTTTTTTAAATGTATTTTAAACAAATAATACCCTGTTTTCTTTATAATTTGAGCTTAAAGAGACAAGGGTATTTCAATATAGTGTGATTGAAATTCAATCAAAAATAGTCTAATTTTTTTAAAATAATAAAAACCCGCACACATTTATAGTGTACGGGTGTTTTATTTTATTATTTTTTTGCTTCTTCGATGTAAGAAATAGCTTGACCTACAGTAGCAATGTTTTCTGCTTGGTCGTCTGGAATTTGAATATCAAATTCTTTTTCGAACTCCATAATAAGCTCAACAGTGTCTAATGAATCAGCTCCTAAATCGTTTGTGAAGCTTGCTTCTGTTACAACTTCATTCTCGTCAACGCCTAATTTGTCTACGATAATCGCTTTAACTCTTGATGCAATGTCTGACATAATCTTTAATTTTAAAATTTAAATTGTTGGCAAAAATAAAAAACTTTATTTTAAATCCATCTTTTAGTTAATAAATGTGAACACGAAATTAAAAAAATAATTTTACAAAGACCTCATTTATATTATTTATTATCATTTATTATTCTTTTTTTTGCGTTAT
Organism: Flavobacterium chungnamense; assembly: GCF_039539165.1. Taxonomy (NCBI): domain Bacteria; kingdom Pseudomonadati; phylum Bacteroidota; class Flavobacteriia; order Flavobacteriales; family Flavobacteriaceae; genus Flavobacterium; species Flavobacterium chungnamense. Next base: position 238,019 of record NZ_BAABCS010000021.1, on the reverse strand, counting down.
TAAAATTACAGGTAAATGAGTAAAATAGTAATATTCGCTTCTGGATCGGGTTCTAACGCCGAGAATATCATAGTACATTTCAATAAAAAAAATCTTGTGAACGCATTCGAAGTCTTCACTAACAATCCTAATGCCAAAGTATTAGAAAGAGCAAAAAAATTAAATATTCCTTCTCAAGTTTTCAATAGACAAGAGCTAAACGAAGGAATTGTTTTGGAAAAATTAAACAAAATTCAACCTGACTTAATTGTTCTTGCCGGATTCTTATGGAAATTTCCTGAACACATTATAAAAGAATATCCAAATAAAGTAATCAACATTCATCCAGCACTTTTACCGAACTATGGCGGAAAAGGCATGTATGGAATGAATGTGCACCAAGCTGTTTTAGAAAATAAAGAAAAAGAAACTGGAATCACGATACATTATGTAAACGAACATTATGATGAAGGCGAATTCATTTTCCAAAAATCAGTAAATATCGAAGATTGTAACTCTGCAGAAGAAATTGCAGATAGAATCCACGTTTTAGAACACCAATTTTTTCCTGAAGTAATTGAAAAACTTTTAACTTAAAAAAACATGAAATCGAAACTTTTTGCTGTTATATTCTTTTTTGGTGTTTTAAATATTTATGCTCAAGAAAGATTAGTAATTAAAAAATTAGGATTTTCAATGGAAATTCCTAGCAATTGGATTTCTGTAAATAATGATGAAATTTTAAAGAATCTTGATAATTATGATCTTTCTGATAAACAATTAGAAGAGCTTTTAAAGTCTAATAATTCCTCTTTTAATATTTCAACGTACACTAAATATGATTCAAAAAAATATAATGGTATTATTCCGACAATAAAAATTAGAACCATCTTAAATAACTCAAGTAATAGTGCTGAATTTTTAAAATTTGTTCAAAACTCAAATGAAAGTGCTAAAAAAGCACTAACAAATTTTAGATTTATTGAAAGTCCTGTAATTGCTCAGATTTCTAATAATGATGTGGTGAAATTTTCTGTTCAATTTACACTTATAAATCAAGGTAAGCAATATGAAATAAAAAGCAATAGTTACTATATTTTGAGGAGAGGGTATTACATTTCTTTAAATTTTATTGAGGAAATAGGAAAAGAGGACAATAGTGTTCTTTTTGAGAAATTGATAAACAGTATAGAATTAAAAAAATAATTACCTTGAATTCTCACGAAGTCCACATCTACACCGACGGCGCGGCCAAAGGAAATCCCGGAAACGGCGGTTATGGCGTTGTTATGGAATTAGTAGGAACACCACACAAAAAAGAATTCTACGAAGGATTTCGTCATACAACCAATAATAGAATGGAACTTTTAGCTGTAATAGTTGGTTTAGAGAAGCTAAAAAATCCAAACATGACGGTTTTAGTGATTTCCGATTCAAAATATGTGGTTGATTCTGTTGAGAAAAAATGGGTTTTAGGTTGGGAGAAAAAAGGATTTGCTAACAGAAAAAACTCCGATTTGTGGAAACGCTTTCTAAAAGTTTACAGAAAACACCAAGTAGATTTCAAATGGATAAAAGGTCACAACAATCATCCACAAAACGAAAGATGCGATGAATTGGCAGTTTATGCTTCGGGATTACCCAAATTATCGATTGATGCTTTTTATGAAAATGAAGATCAAAAATTACTTTGATTATAAATGTGCATTTTCAAAATTAACTATAGTGTAATTTCAAAATTGCTGTTTTGTAAACGTTAAATCTATTAAACTTCCTTTTGCTTCAACAATAAATTATATTCTTCTAATAATTTAAGATACTTATCTTTCCAATAGTCTGCATTTGAGACTTCTTTTTCATAAGCCGTAGGCGGCTCATTTATGACAGTTGATACAGAATTAATTTCTTTAATTTCAGTTGTAAAATCATGGTGAATCAACTTTCCTATTTGTAATACAATATCGAGAGAAACATTACTGTTTTCAAACATTAGATACATCCATCTTCTGCTCTTGCCCATTCGCTTAGCTATCTCAGTAATGGGGATGCCACTTTTATATACAGCTGCTTTTAGTATTTCTCCTCGGTTTTGCATAATGCAAATATTTACACTGTTGTGAGAAATTTATTTTATATAAATTACACATATTTGTGCAATAAATAATATATTTGTGCACAAAAGCGTGAATTTACACTAAATATAGTCAATTAATTCTATAAAATGATAATTGTTAACGATTAAATTAAGAAATCAAAGAGAGTATTTTAAGATAAACAGGTACAAATAAAAGCTAATGAGGTAAAAAAATTAAACTAGGTGATATGAAAAACACTTTTGTTCATAAAATAATCTAATGTGTGTGATTATTTTTTAAGTCAGAATAAACCGAATAAGGACTTTAAATTGAAGTAGGTAAAATATAAAAAACAGAATAAATGAATCTAAAAATTAAATTAATCGCAGTTGCCAGCATTTTGATAATGACTAGTTGTGCTAGTATTGTAAGTAAAAGTAGTTGGCCAATAACCATTAATAGCTCTCCATCAGAAGCTAAAATTTCTATTAAAGATAAAAAAGGTATTGAAATCTATACGGGTAGCACACCTGCAACTTTAAAATTAAAATCTGGATCAGGATTTTTCTCAAAAGCTAGATATCAAGTAACATTTGAGAAAGTAGGATATGAAAAAAAAGTAGTTCCTGTTGAATTTAAGTTAAACGGCTGGTATTTTGGAAACATAATATTTGGAGGCCCATTAGGTTTATTGATAATTGATCCTGCAACTGGAGCAATGTTTAAATTAGAAACAGAATTTTTAAATGAAACACTTACAAAATCTGTTGCAACCGCTGATACAAAAGAATTGAAGTTGTTGGATATTAATAAAATTCCCATGGAGTGGAAAAACCATCTTATACTAGTTAGTAAATAAAATATAATCACACACATTTAAAAAAAAGGTAAAAAATAGAGCCAGACTCTATAAAACGGAGCGAACCCGAAAATCCAATAGAGTAGGGAAATTTAAACTTATTCATATTATGAAAAATTGTATTAAAGGATTATCAATGTTATTAATTATTGCATTATTTTTTGGTTGTTCAAAGGATGACTCGGGTTCTTCATGCACTTCTATAACTTGTTTAAATGGAGGAGTTTCTAGAGCGGATTGTGGATGCGATTGTCCTCAAGGATATACAGGCGGAAATTGTGGAACACAAGTTACACCATCACAGATTTTAATTACAAAGATCAAAGTAACAACTTTTCCTAACAATAGAACAAATGGAAATTTTTGGGATGAAACTGCTTTAGGAAATTTTGTTCGCCCAGATATTTTTCCCTATTTAACTAGAGGAAGCACCGCATTATTACAAGGAACAGCTGTTCAAGATGCTGTGAATACAAATGTTTATACTTGGACCCCAACAACTCCAGTTGTTTTAACACAATCACAAATTAGTTCACTATATACTCTCTCTTTATATGATGAAGATTCACTAACTAACGAATTTATGGGTGGATGGGATTTTTATATTTATAATTCTTCAGGAGGATTTCCAACTACAAGAACAGTTGGAGCAGCAGGTCCAGTTACTTTTGAATTAACCCTTTCTTATGTTTGGTAATAATAAAAATTAAACTATGAAAAACAAAATCACCAAATCACTAAGTTTATTTATGCTTTTATTGAGCTTAAGTTTATATTCTCAAAACATTCCTACTGATAAATCAAAGTTCCTTAAATTTGAAACTTCGCAAGAAATTTCAAAATTGTCACTTTCTACAAAATTTATTCTTCAAGAAGCTAAACAAAACAAGACAAACGATGTAACCTCAGTAAATTTAAATAGTTTAGTGAGAATAACTTTATTATTCGAAGGTGAATGTCAAAATTTTAATAAAAAAAATATTTTTTTAAACGTTGCTAAAATCTCTGAAAATATTAGCACAGCTTTTGTGAAAATTGAAAACTTACCACTTTTAGAAAGCATACAATGTCTAAAATATGCTGATATCGGCGAAAAATTAGATTTAGAAGTAAATAACGCAAGGAATTCAACTAATACTAATTCTGTTCATATGGGTACTGGTATCAGTCAAGCCTATACTGGCACTGGTGTAATTGTTGGTATAATAGATGGAGGATTTGATTATACACATCCAAATTTTAAAGACATAAACGGAAATTTAAGAATTTCAAGAGTTTGGGAGCGTACCAACAGTACAGGAACTCCTCCAACCAGTTTAGGATTCACTTACGGCTCTGAATACATTGGCACCACTGCAATTTTAAATAAACAAAAGGACATGATAAACGAATCTCATGGCACGCATGTAGCCGGTACTGCAGCAGGTACAGGAACTGGTAATTTAAGTTTACTAAAAGGAATGGCACCTAATGCTGAAATAGTTTTAGTTAGTGGTTTCAATACAGTAATTCCAACTGACAATAATTATATTGATGCAATTACTTATATAAAAAATTATGCTACTTCTGTTAATAAACCTGTTGTAATTAATATGAGTTTTGGTGATGATTTAGGGCCTCATGATGGTACAACTGCTCAAGAATCAGCTATTAATAATATGGCAAATACACCAAAGTTAGTTCTTGTTGCAGCTGCAGGGAATGATGGAGGCAAAAATAAACATGCACTTTTAAATTATACAAATGAAATTAATAAATATTTGGTAATTGATAACACTTCACCTGTAGTAAATAGTACCCCAACTGCTGATAATGTTTCAACAATAGATATTTGGTCTCAAAATTTATCTACAAGCGGTTCATTTGAGATTTTAATATGGGTAGAAAATTTATTTTTTGGAACTGTTGACAGCACACCCATTATTTCAGGGGTAGTCAATGGGACTGCATCTGCTACTTTTGATTTAATTGATACAGATAATTGTTCTGGCTGTACTAATGATCAATATACAGTTATATTAAATTCAGAAATTAATCCCATAAATAATAAAATGCATTTAACAATAAAAACACTTAATGATAATGATGATCTATTTGATCGATTAATAATTGCAATAAAGAGCACAAATAACACTATTCATGCTTGGAGTAGAAATTGTCAATTTGGTAGTTATACAGGATATAATTTCACAGAAGGGGATGATTATTTTACAGTTGGTTCACCAGGAACTGCTTCAGGTGTTATAACAGTTGGTTCATATAATGTCTCAAATGAAAATCCTTTTCCTGGAACAAACGGTACTCTTTCTACTTTTTCAAGCAAGGGTCCTAGAGCAGATTCAAATTTAACTATCAAACCAGATGTTACAGCCCCAGGAAATAGAATAGTATCTTCATTAAGTTCTTTTGATACAAATTATCAACCTGGCGGTGAAGATGTAACTAATACTTATGGCACTCATTCTTATGGTAAAATGCAAGGCACTTCAATGGCAGCACCAGTAGTAACTGGTATTGTTGCTTTATGGTTACAAGCTGCCCCACAACTCACCTCCAATGATGTTAAGATTCTTATTGCAAATACATCAAATCCAGATAGTCAAGTTACCACTCCTTTTGATTTTTATGGTAATACTTATTCATCACCACCAAACATAAAGTGGGGTTATGGTAAAATAAATGCTTTAGCTGGGATGCAATTGATAGAACAAGTATTAAACGTAGATACTTTCGACAACACAAATAATTTTATAGTTTACCCCAACCCAACTTCATCAAAAGTATATTTTGACAACTCTAATTTTAATTTCAAAGAGGTAACTATTTATAATTATTTAGGTCAAGAAGTCGCTAAAACTAGTTTTAATAATAATGTAAACAATCAAGAAATAGACATGAGTAATCTGGCTACGGGTGTTTATGTTTTAAAATTTAGTGACGGTGCAACTAGTAAATCGGTTAAGGTTGTAAAACAATAAACCAGCTGTGCGGTTCAAAAAAAATATTTTAATAACAAGTGTTGCGCTATTTTTAGTTGCAGCACTTGTTTATTTTTTTTATTTTAATAAAACAAAAGAGGTAATAAAAATTAGAGGCGGTTCGGTTCACTTCCAAAAATTCAATACACCGTCTGTGCCTTTCACCTCCAAAATCTCACAAGATGACAGTTTGCAGTATGGCGCCATCATAGCCGATTATGATTATTATTGGGAGACCACACAACCCAACAAGAAAATAAAAAGGGTTGCCTTTGACAGAAAGTCGGGTACAATTCTATTGTATGAAAGTATCAAAGAAACTCCGTTTAATCCCACAAAACCCAGTCTCATGTTTCAATGGCAATTTGATGAGACCACACCGAATCTTATAAAAGGAATCTACGGTTACACCGAAAAAGACACCACTATGTGCTGGATTTATGACACTAAAAAACAACTCATGCTAGACGAAAAGGGATTGGTTTATAAAAGAAAATTTTTAACTAGAAAATTTTTATAATAATAACCCAGCTCTTCGAAGTTTCTTAATTTAGTAACACATCAAAAAAACTCAGTTTATCTCTGTGCCCATCTCTTTGTTTTTCAGTGTAACCCAAAAAAAGAGATAAATATCTTCTTAAGTTATAAAATCAAGCTGTGGCCTTTATGCTATTTTTAGCAAAACATCTTTACTACTTTGCATCTTTCAACCTTTGCAACTCTGCAACTAAAAGTTTATCTTTGCACCTTTAATTTGAAAACGTAAAAATGAACAAACTTTTAATAGTAGGAACCGTTGCTTTTGATGCTATCGAAACTCCTTTTGGAAAAACAGATAAAATTCTTGGTGGTGCTGCAACGTTTATCGGACTTTCAGCTTCACACTTTAATGTAAAATCAGGAATTGTTTCGGTTGTTGGTGAAGATTTTCCTCAAGAATATTTAGATTTATTGACAGCAAGAAACATCGATATCTCAGGAATTGAAATCGTGAAAGGCGGAAAAACATTCTTTTGGAGCGGTCGTTACCACAACGATATGAACTCTAGAGATACTTTAGCAACAGAATTAAACGTTCTTGCTGATTTTAATCCAGTTGTCCCTCAAGATTTCAAAAATGCCGAAGTAGTAATGTTAGGAAACTTACATCCATTAGTTCAATCAGGTGTTTTAAATCAAATGACAACAACACCAAAATTGGTTGTTCTTGATACTATGAATTTTTGGATGGATTGTGCTTTGCCAGAATTATTAGACGTTATCAAACGCGTTGATGTAATTACAATCAATGATGAAGAAGCTCGTCAACTTTCTGGAGAATATTCTCTAGTGAAAGCTGCTGCTAAAATTCATACGATGGGACCAAAATATGTTGTGATTAAAAAAGGAGAACACGGTGCTTTAATTTTCCATAACGAACATATTTTCTTTGCACCAGCATTACCATTAGCAGATGTTTTTGATCCAACAGGAGCAGGAGATACTTTTGCAGGTGGTTTTTCAGGATTTATTGCCCAACAAGGTGATGTTTCTTTTGAAAACATGAAGACGGCGATTATTCAAGGTTCTAACTTAGCATCGTTCTGCGTAGAAAAATTCGGAACTGAAAGAATGGAATCATTGAAAAAAGAAGAAGTGCAAGAAAGATTGAAACAATTTAAAGCTTTAACACATTTTGATATAGAATTATAATAAATTTATGCCTCGAAATTTTCGGGGCATTTTTATTTGAAAATACAACACACAACTAAACAACTACAATACAATGAGTGACGCAATCAAACACGAATGTGGAATTGCACTTTTACGATTAAAAAAACCGTTAGAATTCTACAAAGAAAAATACGGTTCGGCTTTCTACGGAATACAGAAAATGTATCTTCTGATGGAAAAGCAACACAATCGCGGTCAAGACGGTGCCGGATTTGCATCAATCAAATTAGATGTTGAACCAGGTGAACGATACATTAGTCGAGTTCGTTCTAATGATGCTCAAGCAATTCAAGATGTTTTTAAACAAATCAATGAACGTGTAAACGAAGAATTGACATTACATCCAGAATATACTGATAATGTTGCGCTTCAAAAAGCCAATATTCCTTACATAGGAGAATTATTTCTTGGTCACGTACGCTACGGAACTTTTGGAAAAAACAGCATCGAAAGTGTTCATCCTTTTCTGCGTCAAAACAATTGGATGCATCGAAATCTTATTGTTGCCGGAAATTTCAACATGACGAATGTTAAAGAACTTTTTAATAGTCTAGTAGAATTAGGGCAACATCCAAAAGAAATGGCAGATACAGTTACTGTAATGGAAAAAATCGGACATTTTCTTGACGATGAAGTTACCGATTTATACCAAGAATGTAAAAACAACGGATTATCCAAAAGAGAAGCTTCACCAATTATTGCTGAAAAACTTCCTGTTGCCAAAATATTGAAACGTGCTTCCAAAGGTTGGGATGGTGGTTATGCCATGGCAGGACTTTTTGGACATGGAGACGCTTTTGTTTTTAGAGATCCAGCAGGAATTCGTCCGGCGTATTTCTATGAAGATGATGAAATTGTTGTTGTAGCTTCAGAACGACCAGTTATTCAAACCGTTTTCAACGTTACTTTTGATAAAGTTCAAGAATTGCAACCAGGAAACGCATTAATCATCAAAAAAAATGGAACGGTTACTGAAGAAGAAATAATCGTTCCAACAGTAAAAAAAGCTTGTTCGTTTGAAAGAATCTATTTTTCAAGAGGAAGCGATGCCGAAATTTATCAAGAACGTAAAGAGTTAGGAAAATTAATACTTCCAGCGGTTCTTGAAGCGATTGAAAATGATACAGACAACACGGTTTTCTCTTATATTCCAAACACAGCAGAAACTTCATTTTACGGAATGGTTGAAGCAGCAAATGATTTCTTGAATCAAAGAAAAAACAAATTTATCCTTGACAATAGAAAAAAGCTAACCAAAGATTCTTTGGAAGAATTGTTGTCTGTAAAAATCAGAACTGAAAAAATCGCAATCAAAGATGCCAAATTAAGAACATTTATAACGGATGATGCTAATCGTGATGATTTAGTCGCACACGTTTATGATGTTACTTATGGAGTTATTAAACCAACCGATAATTTGGTAATTATTGATGATAGTATCGTTCGTGGTACCACTTTAAAAATGAGTATCATCAAAATGATGGATCGATTAAATCCAAAAAGAATAGTTGTTGTTTCATCGGCGCCACAAATTAGGTATCCAGATTGCTACGGAATCGATATGGCTAAGCTAGAAGGATTGGTGGCTTTTCAAGCCGCAATAGAACTTTTAAAAGAGCGAAATCAGTATAAAATAGTTGATGAAGTTTATAAAAAATGCAAAGCTCAAGAAGATTTAAAAGATTCAGAATTAGTTAATTACGTTACAGAAATATATTCACCATTTAGCGATATAGAAATATCAAATAAAATAGCTCAATTATTAACTTCAAGTGATATAAAAGCAGAAGTAAAAATCATTTTTCAATCAGTTGACAATTTACATGTAGCATGTCCGAAGAATTCAGGTGATTGGTATTTCACTGGAGACTATCCAACGCCAGGTGGAAATCGTGTTGTAAACCGAGCATTTATGAACTTTTACGAAGGAAAAGACGCTAGAGCTTATTAAAAATAGTATAAATAGTGTATTTCATCGATTATTATTGTACTTCATCAATAATATTTTGAAACACAATACACCGCCATATATCTTTGGAAGACCATAGCATTAGTAGGTTAAGTTTATGGTAGATTTGGGGCAAAAAAGGTGAAAGAAATTTCACCTTTTTTATTTTCTACAAGTTCCTCTTCCAAAAAGGTTTATTTACTCTCATTTGCCTATCATTCCAATATATTAAACAATTTCAACTGCATTTGTAGGTCTCTTCCTATTATGTTTGCAGTACCATAGAATTAGTAGGTTAAGTTTATGGTAGATTTGGGGCAAAAAGGCGTCCGCAACTGTGGACGTCTTTTTAAAATTCACACACAAAAAAAACCGGCTGCACACACAACCGGTTTTTAATTTTATAAAAACAAAGTATTATTTTGCTTCATCGTATCTTCTAGAAACTTCATCCCAATTAATTACATTAAAGAAAGCTTCAATATAATCTGGACGACGGTTTTGATAATGCAAGTAGTAGGCGTGTTCCCATACATCCATTCCTAAAATTGGAGTTCCGCCACAACCAACTCCAGGCATTAATGTATTGTCTTGGTTTGGAGTTCCGCAAACTTCCAATTTTCCGTCTTTTACACAAACCCAAGCCCAACCTGAACCAAATTGAGTAGCTCCAGCTTTTGCGAAAGCAGCTTTAAACTCTTCAAAAGAACCAAAATCTTTTTCAATAGCAGCAGCTAAATCACCTGTAGGTAATCCGCCACCATTTGGCGACATAACTGTCCAAAATAAATTGTGATTGTAAAAACCGCCACCGTTATTTCTAACAGCTGCTTTAGTCAAATCAAGATTTTTAAGAATTTCTTCAATAGATTTTCCTTCTAGATCTGTTCCTGCAATGGCAGCATTTAGGTTTGTTGTGTAAGCATTGTGATGTTTAGAATGGTGTATTTCCATTGTTCTTGCATCAATGTGAGGTTCTAACGCGTCGTATGCGTATGGTAATTGTGGTAATTCAAAAGCCATGATATTTTTATTTTTAAAAGATTATTACTATGTGAATTCAAAGTTATAAATTTAACTTCTAAAAATGTTACACATTTACGTTATAATTTTATTAAATCCTTATACAAGCCATTCAAATTTGGCTAATACAATCTTAAATCAATGAAGTTCAATTTACAACCAACAAATTTACAGAATGAGTTAATAAAGTTAATTCCATTGCAGGAAACTGATTTTGAAGAACTTTACACTGTAGCAAACGACGAATTACTTTGGGAACAACATCCCAATAAATTACGTTACCAAAAACCAGTTTTCCAAAATTTTTTCGAAGGTGCAATTCAATCAAAAGGCGCATTTTTTATTAGAGAAGTAACAACTAACCAACCTATTGGCAGCAGTAGATTTTATGATTATAATTCAGAAACCAATTCTATATTAATAGGTTACACCTTTATAGGAAGAGAATTTTGGGGAAACGGCTACAACAAAGCATTAAAAAAATTAATGATGGACTATGCTTTTCAATATGTTGACACCATTTATTTTCATATTGGCGCCAACAATATTCGTTCTCAAAAAGCAATGGAAAAAATTGGCGGAATAAAAATTGAGGAATTTGAAGTAGAATATTACGGAGAAGATTCCAAATTGAATTATATTTATCGGATTAATAAAAAATAAATGCAAAAACCAGCTTTCTCCATATACGACGCATCGGCAGGATCAGGAAAAACCTATACTTTGGTAAAAGAATACCTCAAAATCATTCTTTTGTCTAAAAAGCAAGATGCTTATCGCAACATTCTCGCAATTACGTTTACCAATAAAGCGGTGCACGAAATGAAAAGCCGTGTGGTTGATAGTTTGTCTGAATTTGCCAAAGATACTCCTACCGAAAAAGCGCTGAGTTTAATGCAAGTCATTCATTCAGAAACTGGAATTTCACTTTTTGATATTAAGGAAAAAGCCAAAAGTATTATTAAGAATCTGATTCACAATTACGCTGCTTTTGATATTTCCACTATCGATAAATTTACTCACAAAGTCATTCGAGCCTTTGCGCACGATTTGAATTTACCAATAACGTTCGATGTTTCACTTGATACCGAAAACCTTTTAACAGAAGCAGTTGATGCTATAATCGCTCAAGCCGGAGAAGATGAAACGCTAACCAATCTTCTTGTGAATTTCACTATGGAAAAAACCGACGATGATAAATCGTGGGACGTTTCGCGTGAAATTATGGAAACCGGAAAACTAATTTTAAACGAAAATAATCGAGAAGAAATAAGTCATTTTAATAATAAATCAATTGCTGAATTTGTTGAAATCAAGAATAAATTAGTTGAATTTTGTAAACAAATTGAAGCTGAAACCATTGCTCAAGCCACAGAAGCATTGCTTTTGATAGAGAATAATGGGATTGATTTAAAATCGTTTTCTGGCGGATACTTCCCAAAACATTTAGTGAGTATTCAAGAAGGAAAATTCAATCCTAATAACAAAACGTATCACGAATTTGAAGATATAAAAATTAATAAAACCGCTAAAGATGGCGCAATAATCGAAAGCATTATTCCTAAATTATTGTCAATTTTAAAATCGATTTACACCAAATTTGAAAAGAAAAACTTCTACGAAGCGTTTTTAAAAAATATTACACCACTTTCCTTGATGAATACCTTGAGCAATAAATTGCAAGAGATTCAAAAAGAGCAAAATATACTTTCAATTGCCGAATTCAACAAGTTGATTAACGAGCAAATTCAAAACCAACCTGCACCGTTTATTTATGAACGTTTGGGTGAAAAATACAAACATTTTTTTATTGACGAATTTCAAGATACGTCTGAAATGCAATGGCAGAATTTGATTCCGTTGATTGATAATGCACTTTCAAGTGAAGATTTGGATGGAACTCGAGGTTCGCTTATGATTGTTGGTGATCCAAAACAATCTATTTACCGTTGGCGTGGCGGAAAAGCAGAACAGTTTATCGAATTAAGTAAAGATAAAAATCCGTTTATAAATCCAAGTAAAGAGCTTTTTCCACTCGGAATTAACTGGAGAAGTTACGATCAAGTAATTGATTTTAATAATAAGTTTTTTAAATTTTTAGCATCCAAATTTGCTAATGAAGATTACAAAGATTTGTATGAAAACCATTCACATCAAGAATTTAACGATAAAAAAGGCGGTTATGTAAATGTGAGTTTTATTCCAAAAATCGATAAAGAAGAAGTTTTTGATGAAGATAGTTTGGACAAAAACGATTTGTATTTGGAAGCAACTTTAAATGCCATTTTGAAAGTAAAAGCCAATGGATTCAATTACAAAGACATTGTAATTTTAACTCGAACAAAAAAACCAGGAACAGCTATTGCAAATCATTTAATTGAAAATGGAATTCCGATAGTTTCTTCTGAAAGTTTGTTGCTTGGTGCGTCTTCCGAAGTGAAAACGTGTATTTATATATTGCGATATTTAAAAAATTCAAATGATTTAGAATCGAAAGCCAATTTCTTGTATTATTTAGCTAATAATCATCAATCAGAATTGCCAATTCACGATTTTATTGCCAAAGGAATGGAGTTGAAAAACGAATTAGAATTTCAAAATTGGTTGACCGATATTGATGTCGATTTCTCATTTCAAAATATTCGTAAAAAGGCACTTTATGAAGCAACAGAAATCATAATTTCAAAAGTAATTCCGATTGAAAAACGAAATGCCTACGTGCAATATTTCTTAGATTTGATTTTGGAACACGATTTGAAAAAGCAATCCGGAATTTCTGATTTTCTTAGTTATTGGGAAAACAATTCGGAGAAATTAAGCATTCCCTCACCTGAAGGAAATGATGCCGTTCGAATTATGACCATTCATAAATCAAAAGGGTTGGAATTTCCTGTGGTGATTTTTCCATTTGCAGAACAAAATTATTCGCAAAATTTGGGTGATAAAATTTGGATTGCAGCTGATGAAGAACAAATTGGTTTGCCAAAAGCATTAGTTTCTAAAAACAAAGACGTCGAGAATTTTGGCGAAGAAGCATCAAAAGTTTACAATCAGAAAAAAGAAGAAGATTTATTAGACAATATCAATGTTTTGTACGTTGCTTTAACTCGTGCCGAAGAACAATTGTATGTAATTTCAGGATTGGTTTCTGAAAATAGCAAAGGAGAATTGCCTAATAATATGGCGACTTTCTTTATCGGATTTTTAGGAAGTGAATTCAAAGAAGAACAATTAGAATACGAATTTGGTTCGAATAAAAAAATTTCTACAACCAAAGAAGCAGTTTCAAATGCCTTGACAATTCCGCAACTTTCAGAAACATTAAATCCGAAAAACATCAAAATTGCACAACGCGAAAGCATTATGTGGAATACCAAACAACAAAAAGCGATTGAATTTGGAAACATCATTCACGAAATCTTGGCATTTGTAAAAACCAAAAACGACATCGATTTGGCAATTACCAAAGCCATCGAAAACGGATTAATAATTTCAAGTCAGAAAGAAGAAGTTTTGGCAACGCTTTCAGAAATTGTAAATCATAAAGAATTAAGCGATTACTTTTCTGAAGAGCATAAAGTGATGAATGAGCAAACCATCATCCAAAAACAAGGAAATATCGTAAAACCTGATAGAATGTCGATTTCTAAAGACAAAAAAGTATACCTTTTAGATTATAAAACAGGTCAACATTTGCCAAAACACAAAACACAATTAGAAAATTATCAAAAATCTATTGAAGATATGGGATTTCAAGTAGAGAAAAAATCACTCATATATATAGGAGAAACAATTGAAGTGTTACATTTGTAACCACAAACAATAAACGACAAACAAAGAATTAAAATATGTACGGAAAAATTCAACAACACCTGCAAAACGAATTAAATACTATTGAGCAAAATGGTATTTTCAAAAAAGAAAGAATTATTACATCTCCGCAAGGAGCGGAAATTATAGTTAATGGCGAAACGGTTTTAAATTTTTGTGCCAACAACTATTTAGGATTATCATCACATCCAGAAGTGGTTCAATCGGCAAAAGATGCTTTAGATTCTCATGGATTCGGAATGTCTTCAGTGCGTTTCATCTGCGGAACTCAAGATATTCATAAAACATTAGAAAAAAAGATTGCTGAATTCTACGGAACAGAAGATACTATATTATATGCTGCGGCATTTGATGCTAATGGTGGCGTTTTCGAACCTTTGTTAGGAGAAGAAGATTGTATTATTTCAGATAGTTTAAATCACGCTTCTATTATTGATGGTGTTCGATTGTGTAAAGCGGCTCGCTATCGTTATGAAAATTCCAATATGGAAGATTTAGAACAACAACTAATAAAAGCAACCGAAGCTGGACATCGTTTTAAACTTATTGTAACAGACGGAGTTTTCTCAATGGACGGATTGGTTGCGCCATTAGATAAAATTTGTGATTTGGCAGATAAGTATGATGCCTTAGTTATGGTTGATGAATGTCACGCTGCAGGTTTCATCGGAGCAACAGGAAAAGGAACTTTAGAAGCCAAAGGCGTAATGGGAAGAGTTGACATCATCACAGGAACTTTAGGAAAAGCGCTTGGTGGTGCAATGGGCGGATATACAACTGCTAAAAAAGAAGTTATTGAAATTTTGCGTCAGCGTTCTCGTCCTTATTTATTTTCAAATTCATTAGCACCAGCAATTGTTGGAGCTTCAATTAAAGTATTTGAACTTTTAGAAAAAGACACCACTTTAAGAGACAAATTAGAATGGAATACCAATTATTTTAAAGATGGTCTGAGAAAAGCAGGCATTGACTTTATCGATGGAGATTCAGCAATTGTCCCAGTAATGCTATATGATGCCAAGCTTTCGCAAATAATGGCAGACGAATTATTGAAAAAAGGAATTTATGTAATTGGTTTCTTTTATCCAGTGGTTCCAAAAGATAAAGCAAGAATTAGAGTGCAACTTTCTGCAGCTCATACTAAAGAACATTTAGACAAAGCAATACAAGCTTTTACAGAAGTTGCGAAGAATTTAAACGTAATTTAACTAACTTGTTTATTTGCATAAATTTGTAGAATTATTTCATAATTCCCACATTTTAAGCTTTTCATTTTGATAATTCATTTTATCGCATTACTTTTGCACCATTATATGTATATAATCTAACAAAATTAAGTATGAAACATCTTAACAAATTATTTGCTTTATTGATGCTTTTAGGATTAAGTTCTCAAGCACAAGATAGTAACAACAAATGGGCTATTTCGTTTGGAGTAAACGCAGTAGACGGAGCAAGAGTAAGTGCGGCTTCTAAAATAGAAGACCAATTTTCTCAATACTTTGACGCAAAAAGATACTGGAGTGTTTTACCATCAGTTTCTACTATTGGTGTGTCAAGATATGTAGGAGATAATTTCTCTTTTGGAGTAACTGGATCTGTAAACAAAATTACAAAACTTGTAGGTGAAAGAACTTACGATCCTTCAACAAACACTAATGATTACACTGTAACTAATCCTGGTGATTTGATGTATTATGGTGTTGATGGAGTTGTTAAATACAGCTTTATGAACATGATTAAATCAAAAATGATCGACCCATCTGTTCACGTTGGTGGAGGTTATACTTGGTTAGGTGATGCATCTGCTGGTACAATCAACGGAGGTTTAGGTTTGACTTTTTGGTTGTCTGAGCAAGTTGGTTTATCATTTAGTTCAACTTACAAACATTCATTTGATGATTCAAGAAATCCATCATTTGACGTTCCAACTCATTTACAACATTTTGGAGGTTTAACTTTCAAATTTGGTGCTAAAGATACAGACGGTGACGGAATCTACGATAGAGAAGATGCTTGTCCAGATGTTGCTGGTTTAAAAGAATTCAAAGGTTGTCCTGATACTGACGGAGACGGAATAGAAGATAGTAAAGATTCATGTGTTGATACAGCAGGTTTAGCTGAGTTCAACGGATGTCCTGATACTGACGGAGATGGTGTTGAAGATAGTAAAGATGCTTGTGTTGATGTAGCTGGTTTAAAATCATTAAATGGTTGTCCAGATGCTGACGGTGACGGTGTTGCTGATAAAGATGACGCTTGTAAAGACGTTAAAGGTCCTAAAGAAAACAAAGGTTGTCCTTGGCCAGATAG
The DNA here is from genome assembly GCF_039539165.1 of Flavobacterium chungnamense. Classification (NCBI taxonomy): domain Bacteria; kingdom Pseudomonadati; phylum Bacteroidota; class Flavobacteriia; order Flavobacteriales; family Flavobacteriaceae; genus Flavobacterium; species Flavobacterium chungnamense. The sequence goes on along the minus strand of NZ_BAABCS010000021.1, from coordinate 221,300 downwards.
AGATGGTGATAAAGTTTTAGATAAAGATGACAAATGTCCAGATGTTGCTGGTACTGTAGCTAATCAAGGTTGTCCTGAAGTTTCTGACGAAGCTATCAAAAAATTAAATGATTATGCTAAAACTATCTTATTTGATACTAACAAAGCTACTTTCCAACAAAGAACTTACCCAGTATTAGAAGCTATTACTGCTATCTTGAAAGAATACCCAAGTGCTAACTTCTCAATCGAAGGACACACTGATGCTGATGGTAAAGATGCTGCTAACTTAACTTTGTCTGAAAACAGAGCTGCTGCAGTTAAAAATTACTTAATCGAAAAAGGTATCGCTGCTTCAAGATTATCATCTAAAGGTTTCGGTGAGTCAATGCCAATTGACTCTAACAAAACTAAAGCTGGTAAAGCTAACAATAGAAGAGTTGAAGTGAAATTAGTAAAATAATTTCTTCCAAAATATTTTTAAGAAACGCCTCGATTTATTGAGGCGTTTTTTTATATTTATAAAATGAATAACAACTCATTTTTAAATAAACTTTCCAAAGAAATTGTCGCCAACTATTCTGATAATTTTTCAGATTTAATAGTCATTCTGCCTAACAGAAGAGCTAAAGTTTTTCTTATTGATGAACTCAAAAAAGAAACAACGGCAACTATATTTTCTCCTGAAATAATTAGCATTGAAGACTTTGTTCAAGACATTGCAGGAATACGTTCTATTGATAGTGTCGAATTGTTATTCGAATTTTATAATGTCTATCTTTCTGTAACCGAGAAAGACCAAGAATCCTTCGAAACCTTTGCTAATTGGGCAAAGACGTTACTTCAAGATTTTAATGAAATTGATAGATATCTACTTGAACCTGATAAGATTTTAAAATATCTAGAAAACATAAAAGAAGTCGAACATTGGGCAGTTGATATTGATAAACGAACCGACTTAATTCATAAATATTTAATTTTTTGGAAAAAACTCCCACTGTATTATCATTCGCTTTATAATTATTTATTACATAAAGGAATTGGTTATCAAGGTTTAATTTACAGAGAAGCTGTAGATAATCTCAATCATTTTTCGGAAACTATAAAAGATAAAAAATTCCTTTTCGCTGGATTCAATGCTTTAAACCACGCCGAAGAGAAAATAATTCAACATCTTTTAGCCATTGATAAAGCCAAAATCTATTGGGATATTGATGAAACCTTTTTAAACGATCCATTTCACGATACAGGGCTTTTTCAGCGTAGATTCAAATCAACGTGGCCTTATTATAAAACCAGTCCGTATGAATGGATTACAAGTGATTTTAAGCAGGTAAAGAACATCCAAGTTATTGGTACGCCAAAAGCTATTGGTCAAGCCAAAATTGTTGGCGAAATAATTGAAAAGCAAAGTATTCAAAACGAAGGAAAACTTCAAAATGTTGCCGTAGTTCTTGGCGAAGAATCGCTTTTGGTTCCCATTTTATATTCGCTTCCATCCAATGTTGATGCTTTGAATATTACAATGGGTTATTCAAGCAAAAATAATCCTGCACAATTGCTAATTGCCAAACTTTTTAAAGCGCACACCAACGCCATTTCAAGAAATGCTTCAAGTTATGTGTTTTATTATAAAGACGTTTTAGATATTCTAACGCATCCGTTAATTGAACCGTATATCAATGCTAAGGAATTGGTAAACCGAATCAATCAAAACAATTATACCTTCATAGTTCACAAACGAATTCTAGAACTGCAAGAAAATCAGAATGAATTATTTCAATTGATTTTTCAAAAATGGGACACATCTTCTGTTGCTATTTTGGAAAATTTGAGTCAGATTTTGCTTAAAATCAAATCCAATTTAAGTTCAGACAATGAAGAAGAAAAGATTACGAATGCCTTTGTTTATTCGATTTTTAAAGTGATAAACAAAATGATTTCTTACTTTTCGTCTAATTCCAATATTGATTCTGTTGAAACACTTTATGCCATTTACAAGCAAGTAATTGATGTCGCTGAAGTTTCATTTGAAGGTGAACCTTTGAACGGATTGCAAATTATGGGAGTTCTTGAAAGTCGTGTGCTCGATTTTGAAACCGTAATAATCACATCGGTTAACGAAGGCAAATTTCCAGCTGGAAAAAGTATGAATTCGTTCATTCCGTATGATGTTAAAAAGGAGTACGGTTTACCAACTTTCAAAGAAAAAGATGCGATTTACACCTACCATTTCTATCATTTATTACAACGCGCTAAAAATATTTATTTGTTATATAATTCCGATAGTGAAGGTTTGGATGCAGGAGAACGAAGTCGATTCATCACACAATTGGAAGTCGAAAAACAACCCAATCACAACTTGACATTTCAAACGTATAATGCCAATGTTCCCGAAATTGCGCATCAACCATTAGTAATTCCAAAATCGGAAAAAGTGTTGTTGCGATTGAAGGAAATTGCAGATAAAGGATTTTCACCTTCAGCATTGACGACGTATATTCGAAATCCAATCCAGTTTTATTTTCAAAGAATATTGCGCATTTCTGAAACGGATGAAGTGGAAGAAAATATTGCTGTAAACACTCTTGGAACAATAATTCACGGAACTTTAGAAGAATTGTACAAACCGTTTATCGGTAAAATTTTAATTGAAAACGATATTAAAATTTGTATCAAAAATATCGATGACGAAGTGTTGAAACAATTCAAATTAGTATACAAAGAAGGCGAAATCAAAAAAGGAAAAAATTTGTTAGCTTTTGAAGTAGCCAAACGAAATGTATTGAATTTCTTGAAATTAGAATTAGAAGCTATTCAAAACGGTGATAAAATTCAAATTATAGCTTTAGAAAAACATTTAGAACGCGACTTGGTGCATCCAAAGTTACCTTTTTCAGTTAAAATTGGCGGAAACGTTGACAGAATCGAAAAACGAAACGGAAGAATCAGAATCATCGATTATAAAACCGGAAATGTAACCAAACCAAGTGTCACTTTAAAATTTTGGAATGGCTTAACAGAAGACATTAAAAACGATAAAATTATCCAAATTCTTGCTTATGCGTTTATGTATGAAGAAGAGGCCAAAGGTTTAGAAATCGAAGCTGGAATTATTTCTTTCAAAAACTTAAAAAATGGATTTTTGCCTTTTGGTTTTAAAGAAGGTAAAGAAACAGTAGAAGTAATTTCACCCGAAATAATGGAAAATTATCTTGAAGAAATTGTGGTTTTATTGAATGAGATTTTGAGTGCTGATGTGGCTTTTGAGGAAAAAGTTTAATACTCAACCGCAAAGGCGCTAAGTTTTCGCAAAGTTCGCAAAGGAAATGAAATAGGTTTTTGAAAACAGTAAAGAAAAGCTTTGCGAACTTTGCGCTTTTTCTTAGCTTCTTTGCGGTTAAACTCTTTTTAAAAACTCACCCAAAACAACAAACAATTCGTCCTTATTTTCAATATGGCTCATGTGTCCGTCTGGGAAAGTGTGTAGTTTTACGTTGGTTCCTTCAATTTGGTCAATGTTTTCATCGTAATTCAACACCGGATCTTCTTTTCCTAAAATCAATAGCATTGGATAATTGGCAAAATGCAAAATCACTTCTCTGTCTTTTCTAATTTTCATACCTTCTTGACAAGCGACAATGCCTTGAAGTGGCGTTTTTAATGCTTCCAACTTTACATATTCAATTTCATCTAATAGAATTTCACGATTTTTCTCACTGAATAAATTCGCAACACTCATTCGGATGCAAGCCACATAATTCTTTTTCACAGCAATAATCGCTCGGTCACGATTGGCTTTTCGTTCGTCGCTATCAGCTCTTGAAGTAGAATTTAAAAGCACCAAACCTTTCATAGCATCTGGATACAATTCGGCGAAAGCCAACGCAATATAACCTCCCATAGAATGACCAATCAAAACCGCTTTTCTAATTTTCAATTCGTGCAAAACGTGATGCACCATATCGGCTTGATCTTCCATTGAATGCACGTAACCCAAACATTCGGTTTGTCCGTGGCCCAATAAATCAATAGCTATAACGCGATGTTTCTTTGAAAATTCACTCACAAAAGCGTTCCACATTTCTTTATTTTCATAAAAGCCATGCAATAAAACTACAGCCGTTCCTTTTCCTTGGTCGGTGTAAGTGATTTTTGTGTTTTTGTAGATGGTGGTTTTCATTGGTGCAAAAGTAGAATTTTTTAAACTCGAATTCAATTCTATTAAAAAGATTAATTTATAATAGTTTTGTCATTTCGACACAGGAGAAATCACACAAAGTAATCACGAGTGAGATTCCTTCGGAATGACAACTTTGAACATAAAAAAAACGGCTCACTTTCGCAAACCGTTTTAACTGATAACTGAGACTGAGACTGAAAACTAACTATTCATCAAACTCTCAATTTCATCCACTTCAATAGGAATATTGCGCATCAAGTTGAATGCTTCGCCTTTTTCTTGAATTACCATATCGTCTTCAATACGAATTCCGAAACCTTCTGCTGGAATATAAATTCCTGGTTCAACCGTGAATACCATATTCGCTTGCATTGGTTCGTGTAATAATCCGTAATCGTGCGTGTCTAATCCCATGTGGTGAGACGTTCCGTGCATGAAATATTTTTTATACGCTGGCCAATCTGGATTTTCGTTTTGAACATCGGCTTTGTCAATCAATCCCAAACCTAAAAGTTCGGAAGTCATGATTTTACCAACTTCTACATGATATTGTTTCCACAAAGTTCCTGGAACCAACATTTTTGTAGCTTCATTTTTCACACGTAAAACGGCATTATAAACTTCTTTTTGTCTGTCAGAAAAACGTCCCGAAACCGGAACCATTCTCGTCATATCGCTTGAATAATTGGCATATTCTGCACCAACATCAAGCAAAATCAAATCACCTGCATTACATTGTTGGTTGTTTTCAATATAATGTAAAACGTTAGCATTATTTCCCGAAGCAATAATTGGCGTGTATGCAAAACCTTTGGAACGATTTCTTAGAAATTCATGCGCAAATTCTGCTTCGATTTCGTATTCCATTACGTTTGGTTTTACGAAATTCAAAACTCTTCTAAAACCTTTTTCAGTAATATTACAAGCTTCTTGAATCAAATCCAATTCTTCGCTTTCCTTAACAGAACGTAAACGCTGCAAAATAGGATTTGATTTCTCCACTTTATGCGCTGGATAATTTTCTTTCCACCATTTGATAAAACGCGCTTCACGAGTTTCAGTTTCAATTACCGCACGATAATGCTCGTTAGTGTTGATGTAAATGGTTTCGGCATAAGTCATCACTTCTTTCAAAGTTTTATGAAAATCTTGTAACCAAATCACACTTTTAATTCCGGCAACTTCAAACGCTCTTTCTTTTGTAAGTTTTTCGCCTTCCCAAATGGCAATGTGTTCGTTAGTTTCTTTTAAGAATAAAATCTCTTTCAAATGCTCATAAGGCGCATCCGGAAAAATCAACAAAATACTTTCTTCTTGATCAACGCCCGATAAATAAAAAATATCACGATGCTGTGCAAAAGGCAAAGTAGAATCGGCAGAAACTGGATAAATGTCGTTAGAATTAAAAACGGCAACACTATTTGGTTTCATTTGTGCCGTGAATTTGGCTCTGTTTTTAATAAACAAATCACGGTCTATTTGATGGTATTTCATATGTAAGTTTTTATTGTTTTTTAATGGTCATATGCAATCGCCTTGCGGCTCATGTCATTTTTAGATTATTAGATTTTCGGATTGTTAGACAATTCGATAATTTTATTTACCAAAATTAAGGAATAATTGAGTTCAAGTTGTAGCCAAATGGCGTTATTTTAATTAACCGCAAATTCGCAAATTATAATAGCAATTGTAAAGAAAAAATTTGCGAATTCGCGGTAACTATTAATTTATGTTTTTACGAATACGACTCATGTGTCGTGATGAAATTCCTAAGAAAGAAGCTAAATAATGCAACGGAACTTCTTGAAGTAATTTGGGTTCAGTGGCTAATAATTTTTTGTAACGTTCTTCAGGTGTTAACGTTAGCAAGTCAATTCGATAATCATCGATTAAGCAAATTTGTTTTTCGATTACATTATAATAAAACTGATGAAATGCTTTATTGTTTTCAATTAAATCTTTGAAGGTTTTTAAATCTACAATCCATAATTTACAATCGGCAATAGCTTTGATGCTTTTTCGCGATGGTTTGCCAAATAAAAAACTGCTTAAGGATGAAGTTACAGAGTTTTTTAAAGCTAAATAGGTTGTTTTTTCTTCGTCCAAAACTTCTATCGAATGTTGTAAAATCCCACTTTCTACAAAACAAAAATGTTGACAAACTTCATTTTCGTTTACAAAGAATTCATTTTTCTTTAAATGTAAAATTTTAAAACGTGCTTTTGCTTTTGCAATCAATTCTTCCATAGACTGTTCGTTTACATCAATAAATTGACATAAATAATTTAGAAAAACGTCATTAGATTTTGAAACTAGCATCGGTAAAAGTTTTAACAAAAATATCCAAATAGTTTTCAACTCAAATTAAAATCTATATTTTTATAAAAAATTTCACAATGAGAACTAAATTTTTGTCACTACTTTTTCTTTTTGCAATTAGTCTTCACGCACAAGACAAAAAACCGTATCAACTATTTGATAAAAATGGAAAGAAAGTCTCTTACGAAAAATTGCTAAAAGCATCTTTGAAAACCCAAGTTGTTCTTTTTGGAGAATATCATAATAATTCTGTTTCACATTGGTTGCAACTTGAATTGACTAAAGATGTTGCGGCAAAAACACCGGTGGTTCTTGGTGCAGAAATGATAGAAGCCGATAATCAAACCCAATTAAACCAATATTTGAAAGATGAAATTGATCAAAAGAAGCTAGATTCTACAGCGCGTTTGTGGAAAAATCATCCAACAGATTATAAACCTTTGGTTGATTTTGCAAAAGAAAACAACTTTGATTTTATAGCTACTAATATTCCTAGACGTTATGCTTCTATGGTTTCTAAAAAAGGTTTTGAAGCATTAGAAACTCTTACAACAGAAGAAAAGTCATGGATTGCACCACAACCAATTCCTTACGACGCATCACTTCCTGGTTATGTTGAAATGATGAAAATGATGGGTGACCATACAAGTCCAAATATGCCAAAAGCTCAAGCTAGTAAAGATGCAACGATGGCCTATTTTATAAATAAAAATTTGAAAGCCAACAGTGTTTTCATTCACTATAATGGGACTTTTCATTCTGATAATTTTGATGGGATTAATTGGTATTTAAAAACTTACAATCCGACCATAGAAATTGTAACAATATCTACTGTTGAACAAAAAGACATATCAAAACTTGAGAAAGAAAATTTCAATAAAGCTGATTTTATTCTCGTTATTGATGAAGATGTAACAAAAACGTATTAAATTCGTTTCATAGTTATGAGTTTTAAATTTGTTTGAAAATGATTTTAAACCCCAAAACCAAAACTAAAGTATGAAAAAAATAATTTTATTACTATCAATTTTAACTTTAAGCATTTCTTTCTTTTCTTGTGAAGATTTAGATGATAATCAGTTAGAACCTATGTTGATTATTAAATTTAAGTTTGATCCTAATCAATCCAGATTGAATAATTTAGGTCAGCCATCATTTGTTCCTTTTGGTAATGGAGCTCAATCGCCTGTTTTTAATAAAATTTCTTCTCATTATATAGAATTTGCAAAAGACGCCAATACCCAATTAGGTGATGGTAGTATTGTTTATCATGGACAAGAAACAACAATTGGAGGCAATAATGCAATTGATTTCAGTAAAGCTAAAATTGTTGCTGAAGGAGAAGCTTTTTTAGAAATCCCTCTCAAAGATTTAGCAATTGGAAGTTATGAATGGTTGAGAGTTTCTTTATCTTATCAGAATTACCAAATAAAAATTCGTAAACCAGGTTCGAGCCTTGAGTATGATGGAACTTTAGAAAGTTTTGTAGGATTCAACACCTATATAGGAACTCACAGTATTGGAAACACTTTTTTTCAAGTTGATGCCAATAAGCCACAAGGATATTGGGCTTTTGCACTAAATGATTTTCCATATTCTGCATCAGGTCAGGCTCCAGCAGGAGCAACGACAGTTCCAAATCCAATTGCTGCAACATCATCTATTCCTTTAACTTCATGTGTTGTAACAGGAAAATTTAACACACCTTTAGAGATAACAGGATTAGAAAAGAAGAATGTTATAATAACAGTTTCATTATCTACCAATAAAAGTTTTGAATGGATTGATACTAATGGTAACGGAAAATTTGATCCATCTCAAGGTGAAAATGTTGTTGATATGGGATTAAGAGGATTGATTCCGTCTTACACAAAGTAGTTTTGTTTAACAAAAAATACCTTTTTAAATCATTTAACACTTTGAAAATCAACAAGTGTTAAACTCACTTTAAATTGATTATAAATTACGACGAAAAGGTTGTAGTTAATATCAAATAGCTGTATTTTTGTTTGATTTTTTAAAATAAATTATACAATCTTATGGCAAAATCTGCACTTTTAAAGTCATCTATCGCAAAGAAATATTGGATGGCTCTTACGGGTTTATTTTTATGCTTGTTTTTGGCAGGGCATTTAGCTGGAAATCTACAACTGATTTTTAGCGACGCATTACATTTCAATCAGTATGCGTTATTTATGACTTCAAATCCAGCAGTTAAGTTACTTTCTTATGTAACCTACATTTCAATTTTATTTCATGCAGTTGATGGTTTTATGTTAACCTATCAAAATGTTAAAGCAAGACCAGTTGGTTATGCAAAATCCAATCCAGGAGCTAATAGCTCATTTTCTTCTAGAAATATGGCAATCTTAGGAACTCTAATCTTGGTTTTTATTGTTACACACATGGTTAATTTTTGGGCAAAGATGCATTTCGATAAAGACATGCCCTTGCAAACAATTACAGTTGAAGCAATGGGACAAAAACAAGAATTGTATTTAACTACCAATGAAGGTTACATGCCTGTTCAACAGGTAGCAAAATCTATAGATGAAGCTACCAAAACTGGTGTTCAAACTTACATTGAGAATAGAACAGAATTTTACAATACTCAAGCAAAAGTAAAAGTTGGAGAAGGTTACAAGGATCTTCACAAAATTACAGTTGCATTTTTTAAAGATGCAAAGTACGGTTTAATTGCAACAATTCTTTATGTGATTGCAATGGCTGTTTTAGCTTTCCACTTGTTACATGGTTTTCAAAGTGCTTTCCAATCTTTAGGACTTAATAATCCAAATTGGACTCCTAAAATCAAATTTTTCGGAACTGCTTTTGCTATTGTTGTTCCGTTGTTGTTTGCAATTATTCCAGTTTACATTCACTTTTTCTTAAAATAATCAACATCAGATATATATTATGAAGTTAGATTCTAAAATACCAGAAGGGCATATTTCACAAAAATGGACGGATTATAAAGATCATTTAAAATTAGTTGCCCCAAATAATAGACCAAAAATTGACATTATTGTTGTAGGAACTGGTTTAGCTGGAGCTTCGGCTGCCGCTTCACTTGGTGAAATGGGTTATAATGTTAAAGCTTTTTGTTTTCAAGATTCACCTCGTCGTGCGCACTCAATTGCTGCTCAAGGAGGAATAAACGCTGCTAAAAATTACCAAAATGACGGAGATAGTATTTTTAGATTATTCTATGATACCATCAAAGGTGGTGATTATAGAGCTCGTGAGGCAAACGTTCACCGTTTAGCTGAAGTTTCAGGAAATATTATCGACCAATGTGTGGCTCAAGGTGTTCCTTTTGCTCGTGATTATGGTGGATTATTAGATAACCGTTCGTTTGGTGGTACTCAAGTTCAAAGAACTTTTTATGCTGCTGGACAAACAGGACAACAATTATTATTAGGAGCTTATTCAGCTTTGTCAAGACAAATTGGACTTGGACGTGTACAAATGTTCAACCGTCACGAAATGTTAGATTTAGTAAAAGTAGATGGAAAAGCTCGTGGAATTATAGCACGTAACTTGGTTACAGGTGAATTAGAAAGACATTCAGCTCACGCAGTTGTTATCGCTTCTGGTGGTTATGGAAATGTTTATTTCCTTTCTACAAACGCTATGGGAAGTAATGTTACAGCTGGTTGGAAAGTACACAAACAAGGAGCTTTGTTCGCAAATCCTTGTTTTGTTCAAATTCACCCAACTTGTATTCCTGTTCACGGAACTAATCAAGCTAAATTAACTTTGATGTCAGAGTCATTGCGTAATTCAGGTCGTATTTGGGTTCCAAAGAAAAAAGAAGATGCTGAAGCCATTCGTGCAGGAAAATTAAAACCAACACAATTATCAGAAGAAGATAGAGATTATTTCTTAGAAAGAAGATATCCAGCTTTTGGTAATCTTGTGCCACGTGACGTTGCTTCAAGAGCAGCTAAAGAACGATGTGATGCAGGACACGGAATTGAAGCTAACGACACTAACGAAGGAGTTTACTTAGATTTCTCTACTGAAATTCAAAATAAAGGAAAACAAGCGGCTTATGCTCAAGGAAATCATAATCCAAGTGCCGAAGAAGTTACTAAATTAGGTAAAGCTTGGTTGGAAGAGAAATATGGTAACTTATTTACTATGTATCAAAAAATTACGGATGAAAATCCATATGAAACTCCAATGAAAATTTATCCAGCAGTGCACTATACAATGGGTGGTGTTTGGGTAGATTATAACTTACAATCTACAATTCCTGGTTGTTTTGTGGCTGGTGAGGCAAATTTCTCTGACCACGGTGCAAACAGACTTGGAGCTTCTGCTTTAATGCAAGGTTTAGCTGATGGTTATTTCGTTCTTCCTTATACAGTTTCTAACTATTTAGCAGACGAAATTAGAACAGGAAAAATTTCAACAGATTTACCTGAATTTGGTGACGCTGAAAATAGAGTTAAAGATTCTATTGATAAATTCCTAAACAATAAAGGTTCTAAATCGGTGGATCATTTCCACAAACGTTTGGGATTAATTATGTGGAATAAAGTTGGTATGGGTAGAAACGAAGCTGGTTTGAAACAAGCTATTGCTGAAATTACTGCTTTAAAAGAAGAATTCTACAGAGATGTAAATGTTCCTGGAAATGCGGATGAGTTTAATCCACAGTTAGAAAAAGCATTACGCGTTGCCGATTTTATTGATTTAGGTCAATTAATGGCAATGGATGCATTGCAAAGAAACGAATCATGTGGAGGTCATTTCCGTGAAGAATATCAAGATGCTGAAGGAGAAACCCTTCGTGATGATGAAAACTTCTCATTTGTTGGTGCTTGGGAATATAAAGGTGATGATATCACTAAAGAAGAGCTTCACAAAGAAGAATTGAAATATGAGTTTATTAAAATAGCCGCAAGAAATTACAAATAATAGAGTTATGAGCGCAGCAAAAAATATAAATATTACCCTAAAAATTTGGCGTCAGAAAAACTCCAAAGCTAAAGGAAATTTAGAAACATACAAATTAAATGATGTTTCTACAGCAAGTTCATTTTTAGAAATGTTAGACCAATTGAATGAGCAATTAATCAATGAGAATGTTGAGCCAATTGCATTCGATCACGATTGTCGTGAAGGAATTTGCGGAATGTGTTCTTTATACATCAACGGTCGTGCACATGGTCCAGATACAGGAATTACAACTTGTCAATTGCACATGAGAATGTTCAACGATGGCGATACTATATTTGTTGAACCATGGAGAAGTAGAGCATTCCCAGTAATTAAAGATTTAGTTGTTGATAGAAGTGCTTTCGATAGAATTCAACAAGCGGGTGGTTTCGTTTCTGTAAATACATCAGGAAATACAATTGATGCAAATGCAACTCCGATTAACAAAAACGATGCAGATAAAGCTTTTGAAGCTGCTGCTTGTATTGGTTGTGGAGCTTGTGTAGCAACTTGTAAAAATGGTTCTGCAATGTTATTCGTTGGTGCAAAAGTATCACAATATGCATTATTACCACAAGGAAAAGTTGAAGCTACAAATCGTGTTTTAAACATGGTGCGTCAAATGGACGAAGAAGGTTTCGGAAATTGTACCAATACTGGTGCATGTGAAGTGGAATGTCCAAAAGGAATTTCTCTCGAAAATATTGCTAGAATGAACAGAGAATATTTGAAAGCAAGTATAAAATAAAATTAAAATGAAAAAGCTAATTTTTTTATTTTTAGGATTGTCATTATTTAGTTGTTCCTCAGATGGAACTATAGATGATAATGGTTCTGGTGGAGGTTCTGGTGGTGGAAACACAACTGTTGATCCTTTTAAGGCAACTGTTGATGGTATTTCTTATGTTTTTACTACTTTAAATAATACTAATATTGCTGATGCAACAGGTGGATTATATGGTAACACTTATTTTTTAATAAAAGGAAATAAAGATACTGGTTCTGTAAAAGGAAATTTATCTGGAAAAATTGATACTAAAAAGTATGAAATTAAATTAGCTATTCCTAAGAGCAATGTAGCTATTGGTACACATAACTTCTCAAATACTATTCAACCAGATGAATATTATGCCGATTTAGACATAACAGGTGTACTTCCTGCTCAAACAGTTGTAGCATCAACTGGTTTTATTAAGATTACGACTTATAATGCAACTACAAAAAAGATAGTTGGTACTTTTTCATTTAATACAACAGATGGTTCTACAACGGCAATCACTCATACCATAACTGGTTCATTTGATTATGTTTTACCATAAAAATTATTGTTATTAAAATAATCTGAAACGCATTCATTAATTTGAATGCGTTTTTTTTATCTTTGAAAGGCAAACAAAACTACGATGAGAAACTTTCTTTCAATTATAATTCTATTTACCTCAATTGTCTCATTTGGACAAAATTTTCACAAATACGTCAACCCAATGATTGGAACTGGCGGACATGGTCATACTTATCCTGGAGCAACAGTTCCTTTTGGAATGGTACAACTTTCTCCAGACACTAGAATTGATGGAAGTTGGGATGGATGTTCAGGATATCATTACGATGATTCAGTAATTTATGGATTTTCACACACACACTTAAACGGAACTGGTTGCACCGATTATGGTGATATTATGCTAATGCCAACCATGAATGAATCCAATTTTGATCCAAAAGAATACGGTTCTAAATTCTCGCATTCTAATGAAAAAGCAAATGCCGGATTTTACTCAGTAAAGTTAGACAAGCATAATATTGATGTAAATTTAACCACTACAACTCGTGTTGGATTTCATCAATATATCTTTAATAATGCAGGTCAAGCCAATATAATTCTCGATTTAAATCATAGAGATAAATTGCTATATGGCGATATTAAAATCATTGATAAAAAAACAATACAGATTCTCAGAAGAAGTGAAGCTTGGGCCAAAGACCAATACGTTTATGCTCAAATTGAATTTTCTGTGCCATTGGAAATTTCAAATTCTCATTCGGATGAAGCAATTAGTCCAACTTTTTTTGCAGGCACACAGTTGAAATTAGCGTTTTCAAAAAAAGTTAAAAAAGGAGAAAAAATTTCAGTCAAAGTTTCACTTTCTCCAACAAGTTATGAAGGAGCAAAACTAAACATGTCCGAAATTAAACACTGGGATTTCAATAAAGTTAAACAAGAAGCCGAACAACTTTGGAATAAACAATTAGCTAAAATTGAGATTACAGAAACTGATAAAGATAAATTGTCAATTTTCTACACAGCTTTATACCACACAATGGTTCAACCAAACATTGCTCAAGATATTGATGGGAAATATCGTGGTAGAGACAACAAAATTCACAATGGCGAAGGATTCGATTATTATTCAGTATTCTCGCTATGGGATACGTTTCGAGGTGCGCATCCATTGTATACATTAATCGAAAAGAAACGTACTGCCGATTTCATAAATACGTTTCTAAAACAATACGAACAAGGTGGAAGATTACCAGTTTGGGAATTGGCATCTAATGAAACCGATTGTATGATTGGTTATCATTCGGTTTCGGTTATGGCTGATGCTATGGCGAAAGGAATTACTGGTTTTGACTACGAAAAAGCATTTAAAGCAGCAAAACACTCGGCGATGTTAGATCATTTAGGATTGGATGCCTATAAAAGACAAGGTTTTATTTCGATGGATGACGAACACGAAAGCGTTTCTAAAACTTTAGAATATGCTTACGACGATTGGTGTATTGCCCAAATGGCTCAAATTTTAAACAAGAAGGAAGACTACGAATATTTCATGAAACGTTCTCAAAGTTGGAAGAATGTTTTTGATTGGAATACTGGTTTCATGCGACCAAAGAAAAACGGCGGTTGGGATAAACCATTTGATGCGAGAGAAATCAATAATAATTTTACCGAAGGTAATTCATGGCAATATTCGTTTTTTGTGCCACAAGATATTCCAGGAATGATTGAAGCGTATGGCGGAAACGATAAATTTGAAGCCAAACTCGATGAAATGTTCAACTCTGAAAGTAAAACGACAGGTCGAGAACAAGCCGATGTTACGGGATTAATTGGTCAATACGCTCACGGAAATGAACCAAGTCATCACATGGCGTATTTGTACAATTACATTGGAAAGCCAGAAAAAACCACTGAAAAAGTATATTACATTTTAAATAATTTTTATAAAAACACACCAGACGGATTAATAGGAAACGAAGATTGCGGACAAATGAGCGCTTGGTATGTGTTGAGTTCTATGGGAATTTATGCGGTTACGCCTGGGAATCCTGAATGGACAGTAATTAAACCAAATTTCAAAAAAGTAAAAATAAATTTAGAAAATAAGATTTCTGAAGAAATTACAGTTGAAAATTGTTTAGAGCAAAGAGAATATTTTGGATTAAATTTACCAGAAATAGAGTCAGCAACAAATGATTTTGATTATGAAAAAATCATCCCAGTTCCAATCATTCAAGCGGAAAGTAAATCGTTTAAAGATAAAATGACGATTGAAATAGCACATCAGAATAACGGTTGTATTGTTTATTATGTCGTTGATGAAAAGGATAGTAGAGATGATTTATCATTTGGACCGTATGTAAAACCTTTTACGATAGATAAAACTTCATCAATTTCAGCTTATTGTTTATGTGATGAAAAAAGAAAAAGCGACACTATCTCCGCAACATACTTCAAAAAACCAAACAATTACACTATAGACATAAAATCTACTTACAATCCGCAATATCATGCTGGAGGAAATGAAGGTTTAATTGATGGAATTAATGGTTCGACTAACTGGAGAAAAGGCGATTGGCAAGGATATCAAAGTCAAGATTTTGAAGCCATTGTTGATTTGCAAAATGTAAAAGAAGTTTCTAGTTTTAGCGCAACCTTTCTACAAGACCAACGTTCTTGGATTTTAATGCCAACCAAAGTAGAATATTACAGTTCGACAGATAATATCAATTTTACATTAATCACTTCGGTTGCTAATGATGTAGATCCGAAAAAAGATGAAAACATCATTAAAGATTTTAGTTTCAAATCGGCAAAACCTATTAGCGCAAGATATATAAAAGTGAAAGCGTACAATTTTGGAAGACTTCCAGAATGGCATATTGGTTATCATGATAAAGGCGAAGCATTTATTTTCGTCGATGAAATAACAGTAAAATAAATTATTTAAATTTCTCAAATTTCTTTAATCTGTGTTCAAAAAATAAGTATCAAAAGATACTGAAACAAGTTCAGCATAAATGAAAATAGCCATAATACAAACCGAATTATCATGGGAAAATTCCAATGAAAACAAAGCTTTACTTCAAGAAAAGATAAATGCTATTTCGCAATATGTCGATTTAATTGTTTTGCCCGAAATGTTTACCTCTGGCTTTACAATGAATCCGAAAAACGTAGCTCAAACTATGCGAGGCGAAGCTATTTCTTGGTTAAAAGAAACTGCAAAAGCTAAAAATTGCGCCATCAGCGGAAGTTTGGTAATCGAAGAAAACGGTAACTATTTCAACCGATTGGTTTTTGTATTCCCAACTGGAGAAATTCAAACTTATGATAAACGGCACCTTTTTACTTTAGCTGGCGAAGAGAAAGTTTATACAGCTGGAAAGGATAAATTAATTGTAGAATATAAAGGATTCAAAATCTGTCCACTTATTTGTTACGATTTACGTTTCCCAGTTTTTGCCAGAAATGTTGAAGATTATGATGTCTTGATTTATGTTGCCAATTGGCCAAAACCACGTGTAAACGCTTGGGATATTTTGCTAAAAGCACGTGCCGTAGAAAACATGAGTTATGTAATTGGTGTAAATAGGGTTGGAAAAGACAACAACAATCTCGAATATGTAGGACATTCGCAAGCTATTGATTTTCTTGGTAATTACCTTCAAGAACCTCAAGAAATCGAAGGCGTTTTTATAGTAGAATTAGATAAAAATGAACTGTTAGAAACTAGAGAAAAACTAAATTTTCTAAATGACAGAGATAAGTTCCAAATTCTCTAAAAAACACAAAAGGCACAAAATCATTTCTTTTGCGCCTTTCGTGTTAAAATTTATTTCCCAACATCAACTGGTTGTTCAACATCCCAATTAGCTCTCACATCAACTTCTTTTAGAAAGTAAATAACTTCTTCGCTTTGGCGTTGTTCTAGAAAGCTTCCTGGTGTCCATCGCTTGTTTTTATCATCGTCATAGATTACACGAATGGTATATTTTGCAGGATCAATTAAGTCAAAATTCAATAATGTTTCCTTTTCAGAATATTGACTTACAATAACTTTTCCATCTTTATCAGTCAATTCTACAATGACAGGAAAGCGTTTTACATTCTCTAATTTTAAACGGAGGTTTCCATAATCAGAAACGTTGTTGGTTGAAAAATCAAACGATAAACTATCATTTTTTCTATCATAATAATCGGTTAATGCATCGGGCAAAACCTTTAAATTGTATTTTTCTAAAGGTTCTTTGTTAAAAATAAACTTCAATTCTTGTTTTTGTTCATCATACTCATTGGTGAATTTTACTTCTGCAGAATCTTTATTGATTAGTTTCATTTTCGTTACGTCCCATTTTGTTAATGGAACATTAGATTTTATTGCAAAATCATCTCTAAAGCTGATAGTTCCTTGTTGTTCTGAACTAAATCCTAAAGTATCTCTTTTTTGTTCTTTAACTTTTAAAGAAAAGATTTTTTGAAATTTATTTTTAGTAACATCAATACTTAATGAATCTCCTTTTACGGCTTTAAACCAAACTTGAAGCGAATCTTTCTTAGGTAATTGTGAAACAACAAAAGGAATAGCTTCAGAGTTCTTTTTAAGCGTTATTTTTACATCTTTAGGATTTCCTTCATATCCAATGGTAAATCTTGAACCAGAAGCTTGTGATGCGTTTACAGCTTTAAATGTTGGTTCTTCTTTAAAAAGTTCTAATTCATAAATGGTATCATTCGGAATAGTAATGAACTCTTTTTGAAATCCTATTTTTTCAGTTTTTGGATCAAATTTATTGTTTCCGTTTACATCTTTCAAGGCTATTAAACGGTATTTACCTTCTTTAAGATTCTCAAATTTAACTAATTGCAAACTGTCCAAAGTGTTGGTAATATATCTTGGAACTTGTTTGTAAATTATAGAATCATTATATTTATCATTAGCATCATAAAGCATTATGGAAACATAATTATCTACTTTTTTCTCAATAGCATCTTTTACTTTTGCACCCAAATTCAAGGAATCAATGTAACTTCCAGTTGAGAAAACATATTTAAATTGTTGGTAAGGATTTCCTTCGTTATTGTCTGCAATACTTTTTCCGAAATTAAAACTATAAGTAGTGTTTGGAAGAAGCGTGTCTTTAATTCTGATAGTAATGACTTTACTTGCATTGTAAGGTAAAATTTCTGGCTGACGCTTCATAGGTGGTGAGATGATAAGCTGCTTATTAATGTCTTTCAACTTAATGTATTCGTCAAAACTTATTTTTATTTCTTTTCCAGTGAAATTTGTTGAGAAATTTTTTGGTAAACTATTGACCATTTTTGGTGCAATAGTATCTTTCAAACCTCCAGTGATTGTCCCTTTTTTTGCACATCCAATCACCAGAAAAACTAGTAATAGTAAAACATATTTAAAAACACCTTTTTGCATCAATTCTTTAATTTCTTAGCGCAAAATAACAATTATATTTAGTGGAAACGAAATCTTTTTATTTATAATTAACTAAAAATCATTACTGCGTCATTGCCATACAAACAATACTGATTTTTGAACCTGGAATTTTTAGCAGTTCTCTACCACAAGCTTCAAGTGTTGAACCAGTTGTAATTACATCGTCAATTAATAAGAAGTGTTTATTGTGATGGGATTCGTTATAATTAACACCGAAGATATTTTCTACAACTTCAGCTCTTCCCAAAATGGATTTAGATGTTTGTGTTTTTGAATAAACATTTCTAACCAAAATACTTTCATTATAAGATTTCTTCCAGCTTTTGGATAGTGCTTCACCAAAAGAAGTAACTTGATTATAACCACGTTCTTTAAATCTTTTTTTATGTAACGGAATAGGAATTATGAAGTCTACATCATTTAATTCTTCAACATCTTTCAATTCTTCTGCATACCAATATCCAATAGCTTCACCAATTTCTTGATGACCTTTGTATTTTAGTTTGTGAATCATTTCTTGAACAATTCCTTTTTTGTGGAAATACATCAAGCTTGAGGCAAATTCTATAGGAATTCGACCATAAAATTTCGAAAAAACATCATTGTTCTTGCTTAAATGATGATTTGTAAGCGGAATATCATGTCGGCAGGAAGTACAAATTACAATTTCATCTTTCAATAAAAATGAATTACAACCCGCGCACGCTTTCGGAAAAAAGAGATTTATGATGCTTTCAATCATGAAATTGGGCTAATATTTTTATAAAAATATAAAAATCAACGATTCATTGGTTATTTATATTAAATTTTAATTTCACTTTTATATTTTTGCACCATTATGGCAAAACAAGAAGATTTATTTAAAAATGTGGTTTCGCACGCAAAAGAATACGGATTTATTTTTCCGTCAAGCGAAATTTACGATGGTTTAAGTGCAGTTTATGATTATGCACAAAATGGTGTTGAACTAAAGAAAAACATCCGCGAATATTGGTGGAAAGCAATGGTGCAAATGCACGAAAACATTGTTGGGCTTGACGCGGCAATCTTGATGCATCCAACAACTTGGAAAGCTTCAGGTCACGTTGATGCTTTTAACGATCCATTAATTGACAACAAAGATTCTAAAAAAAGATACAGAGCCGATGTTTTAATTGAGGATTATGCCGAAAAATTAAACCTGAAAGCTAAAAAAGAAATAGAAAAAGCTCGCGAACGTTTTGGCGAATCTTTTGACGAAGAACAATATAAAACTACAAATCCACGTGTCATGGAATATCTTTCAAAAGAGAGAGAAATTCTTGAACGAATGGGTAAATCGCTAGGAAGTGGCGACTTAGAAGACGTAAAAGCATTAATTGAAGAATTAGAAATTGCCGATCCAGAAACAGGTTCAAGAAATTGGACAGATGTAAAGCAATTTAACTTAATGTTCGGAACAAAATTAGGTGCATCTGCAGAAAATGCAATGGACTTGTACCTTCGTCCAGAAACAGCTCAAGGAATTTTTGTTAATTTCTTAAATGTTCAAAAAACAGGTAGAATGAAGATTCCTTTTGGAATTGCTCAAACCGGAAAAGCTTTTAGAAATGAGATTGTTGCAAGACAATTTATTTTCCGTATGCGTGAATTTGAACAAATGGAAATGCAATTTTTTGTAAAACCAGGCGAAGAAATGAAATGGTATGAATACTGGAAAACTAACCGTTTAAAATGGCATTTATCTTTAGGATTGGGTGAGAAAAATTATCGATTCCACGATCATGAAAAATTAGCGCATTATGCTAATGCTGCTGCCGATATCGAATTCAACTTCCCATTCGGATTTAAAGAATTAGAAGGAATTCACTCAAGAACTGATTTCGATTTGAAAGCCCACGAACAATTTTCTGGTAAAAAACTACAATATTTTGATAACGAAACCAATTCTAATTACGTTCCTTATGTTGTAGAAACATCAGTTGGTTTGGATAGAATGTTCTTATCGGTTTTTGCAACATCTTTAAAAGAAGAAACATTAGAAGATGGTTCAACAAGAACTGTTTTGAGTTTACCAAGTGTTTTAGCTCCAACAAAAGCGGCTGTTTTACCATTAGTTAAAAAAGATGGTTTGCCAGAAGTGGCTCAAAGTATAATTGATGACTTAAAATGGGATTTCAATGTAGCTTATGATGAAAAAGATGCTGTAGGAAGACGTTACAGACGTCAAGATGCACTTGGAACACCATTTTGTATCACAGTTGATCATCAAACGTTAGAAGACAAAACGGTTACTATTCGTCACAGAGATTCAATGAAGCAAGATAGAGTTGCGATTTCTGAANGCCTTTTTTACTATAATTATCGTTTGTTAAAATCGATAGCCTACAGAAATTGCTATCTTTCCTGTTATTCTTGAATAATCAGTATTAGGAATGTTAGAATTTATAGATAGGTTTCTTCCAATTCCTCCGCCAATTTCAAACATTACATCTCGTTTAGTGTACCATTTTCCACCTAAAGCTATTCCTAACGCAAATGCTTTTACTTTTTCTTCACTGTAAATATTATTTCCTTCAAAATTATAAACTTCTCTGTTTATGCTTTGGTATAAACCAAATCCTTCCATGTAAAATCCAGAAACAGGTTTTTTGCCAAAATAAAATCTATAGTAAGGAGAAATCGCAAATGCTGTATTTACATCTGCTTCTTTATCTAACAAAAAGGTTATGGAAGTTCCAACACTTGATTCGTCGTTGATAGCACGTTCATAAGTAGCATCAAAGGCTCCTAAAACTAAATACAACGCATTTATTTTTACTTCGTTTTTCTTAAAATCAGAAGTTTCGTTTTCTTTTTGGCCAAATCCTTTTACGCAAAGAAGTGAAAAGGCAAATACAATAATTGTTTTTTTCATGTATGTAAAATTTGATTTTTTAGCGGTCATATATGGTATCGCCTTTTTATTTATAGGTATTTGCTTACGCAAACTTGTTGTAAGTGGCGATTTCATATTAATGGTTTAAATTTTTAAAATCTATACCCTACTGTTATTCCACCTCTACCAACAAAAGTGTGTCCAAAGTAGTCGTTTTTTTCAGGGTTTAGTAAATTTCTTCCAATTCCGCCGTTAGCTTCAAGAACTAATCCTTTTTTTGATAGCAGTTTAAATCCTACACCAAAACCTAAAGCAAAATCGGTATAACTATCTCCTTTATCGGTAATTGTTGTATAAGTATTAGTTGGGTAATCATAAGAAGTATAGGTTTCATCGTCGATATCTAAGGTGTTAATCATAGCAAAACCCTCAACAAAAAAACCAGCTGCTGGCTTTTTGCCAAAATAAAAGCGATAATAAGGAGTAAGACTAAAAGAAGTTTCAAAGTCTTTTTCTAATGCAAAATTTACAGAAACACCAATTCCCGATTCGTTATTTAAAATTCTTTCATAACTGAATTCTGGTTGACCTAGAATTAAAAAAAGAGCATTGCTTTTCAATTCATTTCTGTTGAATTCAAATTTATTTGTTTCTTGGCTATTTGCAAAGAGCGAACAAAGCAAGATGGTTAAGAACAATAATTTTCTCATAGTTTTTTTATCAAAAATAATGATATCAATGAAGTAATCAATTACTTTAACATTAAATTTAATCTTTTTTAACTAAACTAATTTCAATTAAATCATAATGAATACCTCTTAAATTGTTAGAAACTATTTCAGGTATTTTTTATATTTATTCTTCCAAAGCATTCCAACCACGAGCTTTTAACGCAATTTTAGTGTTAGCTCTGGTTATCAAGTGCGTTCCTTCGCTTTCGCCAACCATATGACCAATTACGGTGAAATTTGGATTGGCTTTTATTTTATCAAAATCTTCCATAGCAATGGTAAACAATAATTCGTAATCTTCTCCACCATTTATTGCAACTGTTGTAGAATCAATATTGAATTCCTCACAAACATTAATAAATTGTGGATCAACCGGAATTTTCTCTTCGTATAAATTACAACCCACTTTTGATTGCTTGCAAATATGAATAATCTCAGACGATAATCCATCTGAAATATCAATCATTGCAGTTGGTTTTACTTCCAATTTCGATAATAATTCTTTAATATCATGTCGCGCTTCTGGACGTAATTGTCTTTCAATCAAATAAGTATAAGCATCCAAATCGGGTTGATTGTTTGGGTTTACCTGAAACACTTGTTTTTCACGTTCCAAAACCTGCAATCCCATATAAGCGGAACCTAAATCGCCAGAAACTACTAATAAATCTCCTTCTTTTGCACCACTTCTGTACACGATTTCATCTTCGTTTGCTTCACCAATAGCTGTGATTGAGATAATCAAACCTTTCTGAGAAGAAGTTGTATCGCCACCAATAACATCAACATTGTAAAATTTAGAGCCTAATGTAATTCCGTCAAATAATTCTTCCAATGCTTCAAGTGGAAAACGATTAGAAACTGCGACCGAAACTGTTATCTGAGTTGCTTTCGCATTCATAGCACAAATATCTGAAACATTTACAACAACAGCTTTGTAACCCAAATGGCGCAAAGGCATATAAGCCAAATCAAAATGCACGCCTTCAATCAATAAATCGGTTGAAACGACTACTTTCTTATCTTTAAAATCTAAAACAGCAGCATCGTCACCAATACTTTTTATAGTTGAGGTGTTTTTTATATCAAAATTTTTTGTCAAATGGTCTATCAATCCAAATTCGCCTAATTGCGAAAGTGATGTTCGTTGAGGATTTTTATCTTCTATCATTTTGCAAAGGTACAAAGTTTTTTTGCCACAGATTCACAGATTTTTCGCATCTTTATAGTAATAAATCTCTTTTTATGAAAAATTATCAAATTGTAACCCTTACAATAAATCCATCATTAGACAAATCAACGCATTTTAATGGATTGATTGCCGAACAAAAAATTCGTTGCGAAAAACCACGCTATGATGCTGGCGGTGGCGGAATAAATGTGTCGAAAGCGATTGCAAAATTGGGAGGAAAATCAACTTGTATTTTTACTTCTGGTGGTTCTTCTGGAGAAATGTTGGAAGAGTTAATTGTTAAAGAAAATCTAGAAAGTTGTGTAATCAAAACTAAAAATTGGACAAGAGAAAATTTCATTGCATTCGAAAATACAAGTAATGCACAATATAGATTCGGATTTCCAGGAAATGAATTTTATGAAAATGAAAAAGATGAAATTTTGAAAACCACAAAAGAATTGAAAACAGATTATCTAGTAATCAGCGGAAGTTTGAATGAAGGTTTACCTACAAATTTCTATCAAAAAATTGCAACAATAGCGAAAGAATCAAACATAAAAGTTATCGTTGATACTTCAGGCGAAGCTTTGCAAAAAGTAATAGAAACTGGCGTTTATTTAATCAAACCCAACATTGGCGAATTAGCAAAACTAATTGGTGTTGAAAGATTAGAATTACCAGAAGTAGAAAAAGCAGCAAAAAAGCTAATTGAAGATAAAAGCGCCGAAATTGTAGTAGTTTCACTTGGCGCTGACGGCGCAATTTTAGTTACGAAAGACGAAACATATTTAGTAAAAGCACCAAAAGTAGAAAAGAAAAGTACCGTTGGCGCTGGCGATAGTATGGTTGGCGGAATGGTTTGGGCATTATCACAAAACAAAACGCTAAAAGAAGTAATCCAAATAGGCGTGTGCTGCGGAACAGCTGCTACAATGAACGAAGGAACACAACTTTTCAAATCGGAAGATGTGATGCAATTGCTAAAACAAATTTAACAAAAAACCCAACAACTTTCGTCATCGGGTTTTGTCTTTCTTCTTGTATCTTTTTTCTATTCTCTAATTAATCATTCAACTTCAAAACAGCCATAAACGCTTCTTGTGGAATTTCAACATTTCCTACCAAACGCATTCTCTTTTTACCTTTTTTCTGTTTTTCAAGAAGTTTACGTTTTCTCGAAATATCACCACCATAACATTTTGCGGTAACGTCTTTACGTAAGGCTTTTATCGTTTCACGAGCAATGATTTTGGCTCCAATTGCTGCTTGAATCGGAATGTCAAATTGTTGTCTTGGGATTAATTCGCGTAATTTTTCACACATTTTTTTACCAATGTTGTAGGCATTACTTTCGTGAATCAATGCAGATAAAGCATCAACCGATTGTGCGTTTAATAACACATCAAGTTTCACTAATTTAGAAGTTCGCATTCCAATTGGCGAATAATCAAATGAGGCGTAACCTTTAGAAACCGTTTTCAATCTATCATAAAAATCGAATACAATTTCGGCCAAAGGCATATCAAAAGTCAATTCAACTCGTTCGGTTGTTAAATACGTTTGATTGGTGATAACACCACGTTTTTCGATACATAAGCTCATTACATTTCCAACATAATCGGCTTTTGTAATGATGGTTGCTTTAATGTAAGGTTCTTCAACTCGGTCTAATTTTGAAGGTTCAGGTAAATCCGATGGATTGTTAATTACAAATGAAACTTCTGGATCTTTTTTAGTATAAGCCAAATACGAAACGTTAGGAACTGTAGTAATTACAGTCATGTCGTATTCGCGTTCCAATCGTTCTTGAATAATTTCCAAGTGTAACATTCCTAAGAATCCACAACGGAAACCGAAACCTAAAGCAGCCGAACTTTCGGCCACAAATACTAATGAAGCATCATTCAATTGTAGTTTTTCCATAGAAGCACGCAAATCTTCAAAATCGTCGGTATCAACAGGGTAGATTCCGGCGAAAACCATTGGTTTTACATCTTCAAATCCTGTAATCATATTCGTTGTTGGTGTTTTTGCATCCGTTAAGGTATCACCAACTTTTACTTCTTTTGCTTCTTTAATTCCAGAGATTAAATATCCAACATCGCCAGTAGAAATAACGCTTTTCGGAACTTGGTTTAACTTCAAAGTTCCTACTTCATCAGCGAAATATTCATTTCCGGTTGCCATGAATTTAATCTTCTGACCTTTTCTAATTTCACCATTTTTAACACGGAAAATAACTTCAATTCCACGAAACGGATTGTAATGTGAATCGAAAATCAATGCCTGTAATGGTTCGTCAACATTACCTTTTGGCGCAGGAATTTTTTCTATAATTGCAGCTAAAATATTTTCTACACCAAAACCAGTTTTACCTGAAGCGTGAATAATATCTTCCAACTTGCAACCTAATAAATCAATAATATCATCGCTAACTTCTTCAGGATTAGCACTTGGTAAATCAACTTTATTCAAAACCGGAATAATTTCCAAGTCGTTTTCTAAAGCCAAATATAAATTAGAAATCGTTTGTGCTTGAATACTTTGTGCTGCATCAACAATCAAAAGCGCGCCTTCGCAAGCTGCAATAGAACGAGAAACTTCGTATGAGAAATCTACGTGTCCAGGAGTATCAATAAGGTTTAAGATATAATCTTCACCTTTATATTTATATTCCATTTGAATGGCGTGACTTTTTATGGTAATTCCACGTTCACGCTCCAAATCCATGTTGTCAAGCAATTGTGCTTTTTCTTCACGAGCTGTAACGGTTTGTGTAGCGCCAAGAAGTCGGTCAGCAAGCGTACTTTTTCCGTGGTCAATATGTGCAATAATGCAAAAATTTCTAATATTTTTCATGCTTCAATATCAAGTTCAAATTTCAATAGCAATTCTAATGCAATTAATCTGCAAATATAATGTAAAGTTTAGACTTTTAAGCTATGTTTTTTTGTGCTTATTGATAGGAAGTTGGGCTACATTGAGCAAATTTTTCATTTGCTGAAGTGAAAAAAGTATAATCTTTAATAAAAAGTTTTAATAAACGTTCAAATTCTTTTTGTTTTTCTTCAGAAATTAAATTTTCAGGAAGTACATTTTTAGTTTGAAATTATAAATGAAATAATCGATTTTTCCATTTGGAGCAAAATAGATTCTTTGAAAACATTTGGTTTTACTTTCCCATTTGAAGTTGTTTTTATTTAAAAACGAACCAAAATCTTGAAGTAATTTAATATAAGATTCTTGTAACTTTTGTTGCTGTGCTTCTGTTCTGAAAACAGCTTTTGTACTATCAATATGAACCGCCGATTTGTATTCTAAATCTAATTTTTCAATATTAATTCCAATTTTTTGGGCTTCTTCTACAGAAAAAACCTTGGATTGTGAATGCAAATTATTGAAAAATAAAAGAATTAAAAATAGTTTTAAAATTCTCATTTGATTGATGATTGAAACTTTGATTAGGTAAAACTAACGTAATTAATAGTAATAAAATTGTAAAATTGTAATTTCAGCTTTTATAGTTCTTATTTCGATTAACTTTCATTACTAAATATTCTTAACTATCTTTGCAAAAAAATTAATTCAATGCCCAAAATAGGCAACATCATATTGCCCGATTTTCCGCTGTTACTTGCGCCGATGGAAGACGTGAGTGATCCACCATTTCGTAGATTGTGCAAATTGCACGGTGCCGATTTAATGTATTCCGAATTTATTTCTTCGGAAGGATTAATTCGTGATGCTGTAAAAAGTCGTCAGAAATTAGATATTTTCGATTACGAACGACCAGTTGGAATTCAAATATTTGGTGGCGATGAAGAAGCAATGGAAATGTCGTCACGAATTGTTGATGCAGTTCAACCGGATTTAGTGGATATAAATTTCGGTTGTCCTGTAAAAAAAGTAGTTTGTAAAGGTGCAGGCGCAGGAGTTTTGAAAGATGTTGATTTGATGGTACGTTTGACGAAAGCAGTTATTAAAGGAACTAATCTTCCGGTAACAGTAAAAACGCGTTTGGGTTGGGATGAAAATTCTATCAATATCGATGAGGTTGCAGAACGTTTACAAGATATTGGTGTTCAAGCTTTAACAGTTCATGCAAGAACTCGTGCGCAAATGTATAAAGGTCATTCCGATTGGAGTCATATTGAACGTGTAAAAAATAATCCTAGAATAACGATGCCAATTTTTGGAAATGGCGATATCGATTCTCCAGAAAAAGCATTAGAGTATAAAAATAAATATGGTCTTGACGGAATGATGATAGGTCGTGCCGCAATTGGGTATCCGTGGATTTTTAACGAAATCAAACATTATTTTGCTACTGGAGAACATTTGGCAAAACCAACAATTGCTGATAGAGTAGAAGCAGCAAGAAATCATTTAATATGGTCGATGGATTGGAAAGGTGAACGCCTTGGAATTGTAGAAATGCGTCGTCATTACACTAATTATTTCAAAGGAATTCATGGCTTTAAAGAATACAAACAACGTTTAGTAACGACAGACGAACACAACGGATTGATGGATATATTTGAAGAGATTAGCCAAGAATACTCTAATTATCAAATTGTTTAGTTTAAAAGTTTTTTTGTTACTCTACTGCTTGCAATAAAACTTGCAATAATTCCTAAAGAAACAATCGTTAAAAAGACTATCAATACATTTATTATTGAAAATTCAACAGGATAAGCTAAAGTTGGAGTTATCATAATAAGTTGGAATTGTTGTTGAATTAAAACAATGATAATTCCTAAAATCAAACCTATTATACCACCAAAAATACTCAATAAGCTTCCTTGTAACAAAAATACTTTACGTAAATCTTTAACTTCTGTCCCAAGGTTATACAAGGTTTTTAAGTTGGCTTTCTTGTCTAAAATCATCATTATTAATGCTCCTATTAAATTGAAAAGAGCGATAACAATTACAAGAGTAAAAATAAGATAAACCGCAATATTTTCAGTATTTAACATTTTGTGTAAAGTTGCGTTTAATTCAGCTCTTGTTTTTACGTCAACTTTATTATTGAAAATGGACTCTATTTTGGTAATTACTTCAGCTTCATTTGAATTAGGCTTTAATTTCAATTCAATTCCAGAAACTTGATTTGTTTTGTATTGTAATAACTCTTGTGCCAAACCTAAATCGGCAAATACATACTTAGAATCAAGCTCTTCGCTGATTGCATAAATTCCTACAGGAATCAAGACAGATTTATTAAATGAATCTTCTGGATTTAGGGCCAAATCGCCTTTACCGGGTTTAGGTGCCATTACTTCAAAAGCGTTGTTGAAGTCAAACAAACCCATAGATAATTTTTCGGAAATTCCATAGCCAACTACAACTTGGTAAGTTTTGGGTTTTAACCATTGACCATTAAATAGCTTTTGAGAAGCTTTACTAACGTTTTTAAAGTTATTGTCAACTCCTTTTAGAATCGAAATTTGTTGTTTTCCATCAAAAGAGAATAGCACGCGCTCTTCAATTATTTTACTAAAGTCAACTACACCTTCGGTATTTCTAATTTTTTTATCTTGATCAGTTGTAAAGTAAAATGATTTTCCAGTAGATGGAGTTACTTTTAAATCTGGGTCAAAATCATTTGAAAAAGATAAACTAAACACTCTCAATCCACTAAAAACAGAGAGAACTACAAATAAAGCCATGGCTCCAACAATAATTCCGCCTGAAGCAATTTTAGTAATGATGTTGATTGCATTATTCTTGCTCTTACTAAAAAGGTATCGTTTAGCTATGTAAAAAGGGAAATTCACTTACGATCTCTTACGTTTTTCTAGTAATTCTCTATTTTCTATTGGATTTTCTTCGCCTTTTAAAGCATTATCAATTTTTTCGATATAATCTAGTGAATCGTCAATGTAAAAAGAAAGATTAGGTACTTTTCTCAACTGTAATTTGACGCGTTGTGATAAGTCATGTTTTATTAATGGAGCATTAGATTTTACTGCAGCTAAAATTTCTTGAGCTCTATTTTGAGGAAAAACACTTAAATATACACGTGCTACACCCAAATCAGTTGTAACAACAACTTTAGAAACCGAAATTATCAAATTTGTAAGTCCGTTTTTTCTCACTTCACCTTGAAGAATATCTACTAAATCATTTTGTAGAACGCTTCCTATTTTTTTCTGTCTATTTGTTTCCATGGTGCAAAAATACGATTTTAAGTTTAATTTCAAGTCATAGCGTTCATTATGATAAAAATCATTAGTTAATAAAGTTCGGAATTAGTAACTTTGATTTCTAATAAATCACTAAAAACGATTGTAGGGTAATGAGAAAAATAGAACATATAGGAATTGCTGTAAAAAATTTAGAAACTTCCAATTTATTATTTGAAAAATTATTTGGTGCACCAGCTTACAAACAAGAAGAAGTTGCAAGTGAAGGAGTGAAAACTTCTTTTTTTATTAATGGGCCAAATAAAATAGAATTATTAGAAGCGACAAATCCCGAAAGTCCAATTGCTAAATTTATTGATAAGAAAGGTGAAGGGATTCATCATATAGCATTTGATGTAAAAGATATTGTTTCCGAAATGAAAAGATTGAAAGATGAAGGATTTATACTATTAAATGAAACACCTAAAAAAGGAGCTGACAATAAACTAGTGGCTTTTCTTCATCCTAAGACCACTAATGGAGTGCTAATTGAATTGTGTCAAGAAATTGATTAGAGGAATTGAATTTCAAATGATTATAGATTTTGTAAAATTCTAATAAATCAAAAATTTAAAAACACTTGCAATAAATTAAAAATAGTAGTAATATTGCAACCTCATAACCGGTCCTATAGCTCAGTTGGTTAGAGCACCTGACTCATAAACTACTGCCACTTTCCCTTGTATTCCTTTAGTAGTATAGCACCACAACAATCATTCAAATTTATGTACACACTTTTTGCACTCTGCATGCTGTGTTAAACATTATTTTTGTCAAATTTATAGGTTATATTTATTCTGTTATGTAATTATGTTTTTTATTTTCCTTTTTTTGAATAAAAAATTTTAAAATCAAAAATTTCATTCCACTGTATCAATGTTGAGTCTCTTTCTTCTGTTTTCTAAAAGATAATTTCTAAAATCTGAATATTCACAAGGAATTCCGTGACCAAGATCAAATCCATTACCTACTATATATAATTTCATGTACTCTTAAATTTTTATTGTGATTTGAAAATAATATTTAAAGACAATATAATAACATTAAATAAAGATATTTATTTATATATCGGGATTTTAAAATTTATCAAATTTAATAAAAGGAAACATAAATATTCATTGTGTAATTGAAATATAATGAATTGAAATAATGGAAATAAAAGACTTAATAAAAGATATTAAAATATTCCAATTTCTTATTATTTAAATACTTAACCTAATTAGCATATTGATAAAATATAAATTGTTCAATATGTTTTCATTCATTGATAGTTCTGCATCAATATTTTTTTAAGTTGTTAATACATAGACAAAATTTATAAATGCAATAAAAAAGACAGCCCTTTCGAGCTGTCAAATTTTAAGAGTATTCCCAAATAAAACCTCCTGATTGTTGTCTTTCTTTTCTACAACATCTAGTAATGCAGGTTTTGGATATTCCTGTTTTTCTTGATGCTTCTGAAGCAGATTCATAGTAATCTACAAAACTACCATCTAAAGAAATTTGATTAACTGCTTTTTTTCTCAAATCTAGAGTTGAACTTAACTCAATTGTATTTGAATAACTCCAAACAAAATCTTTACAGGTTTTATTGTAATGCAAACAGGCATTACTTATACTAGTTTTAGTTGCATTAACTGCATTAGCTGCACTACTTAAATCATCATAGGAATTGATTAAATCTCCAGTTTCAATATTAAATTGATAAACCGTCTTTTTGAAACCACCTCCTTTATCAGAGTTATATCCATTTGAAATTGTATCAAACTCTTCGATGTATTGTACTTCCTTTTTTGCTAATTCATCAATTGTTGTAGCCGTGTCAATTTGCGACCAAAAAAATGAATTTGTTCCGTAAGTAATAATTGCCTTATGAAATTTTAGTTCACTCCCAGAGAGTGTTTTTTGGAAATGATCTTGTTTTCTCTCCTCAATGCTTTTGGTTGTAGCACCAATATAAATCTGGTTAGTTATATTATTTATAACTTTATAAATTATTTTCTCTTCCATTCTTTTCATTTTCAATTAATTTATTTCATGTTTTGCGGTTGTAAAAACTCCATTTTCTAAAACAATTTTATTCATTATTTCTGCTATTATTTTTGCATCACTTTTTTTACAAAAAAGGGCATCAAATACATATCCAACATAAATACCCTTTGCATTTAGTTCTATTATGCATTTAGTCATAATGTCAACCTCTTTTTTAAATAATTTTTTAGAGGTTGCTTTATGTGAATCTTTTGAGTTGTATTTATCAGCTTCAATGTTTTTAACCATATCGGGTTCGTTATTCAAATAATATTCATAAAGAGTACTTTTTTTCATTTGAGGAACCTTTTTATTAAAAAAAGATAAATTTTCAATCTTAACATTTGCAATATTTATTCCGCTTTCTTCTGCTATTTGCTTATGGGTTATGAATTTTTTAAAACCACCATAAATAGCCATTGCAATGTTTGGATGAAGTGCACAAAAATCAATTTCTACTATACCTTCTCCGTCTATTTTAACAAGTTTTCTTATCCAACTTGGCATTAAATTAAAACTATCAAATACTCTACCGCCAGATTTATCATTTCCAACTATAGGTATCATAAATCCACTATTGGTTAGATATTCAAATGTTTTAATGTTTTCTTCAACAAAACTTCTATTTTCAAAATCTGAGTAATACTCCTTATTTCTATGATTTAAAAATGTAAGAAGCTTACCTTTTTTGGTAACGTAATTTAGTTTTATTAAACGTTTTGCTTCTTTGTTAATTTCTTTTAAAGTTGGGAGTTCAATAGACCCATAAAGATTAAGTAAATTATTTCCTATTTTATTGGATGTTGCAATTGAAAGCTTTTTGTAAATATATTTTCTTCTTTTAATAATACAGTCTTGGTTTTTTATGAAATAGTTACTAATTCCTGTATTAGAAAAGCTATTATTAAATTTAAACTGTTTTGAACAAATCCCTTCTTGATAGATATCCACTCCATTAGAATTTTTTTTTGTTTCTATTACTGGAGCTGTTGTATTTGTTGAATATTTTAGAACATCAAGAACATAATTATATATAAAAGTATTATCGTTTCCTTTCTTAACCTGTTCGTTCAATATTTTTGAAGAAAGTGATTTCCATTTTTCTTCACTAAAAAGTGTTGAGGTCAAGTTTGAGGCTATAATCAAACATTTTTCTACAGCTACTTCTTTATTAGGGTCTATTCTTTTCAAGAGATTTATAGGGATGTTTCTACCTAAATGCCTTTTTAGTTTTTTTGGGACAACTATATTATTAAAGTCGGGAAAAAATTGCGGATAAGTGTCATAGAATTGTTCTGTTGATGATTGAGTTATACTTGTATTCTCCCTTGTTTTTGTTTGGTTTATTGATGCTTTGTTACTAGTTGAACTATCAGTAACATAAGTAATAATAGATTGTTGATTTAATAAACTTGAATCAGTTGAATTATAAACATTAATTCTTTTTTCATTTTGCAATATTGCATCATTCATTTTTTATAATTTTAAATTATTAATTTAAAACTACATCATGGGAAACCTCTTTTTTTGATTTATTTTTATCTGAAATTTAGTCAGACCAGTCTGTTTAGTCAGACTATACTATAAAGAGTTATAGCTTTTTCTTGATTTTTTTCGTTTTTTTAGGTGCTTTTTTTGAGTTTTTAAAGCTAAAAATACACATTTCATGTAATTTTATGCAAAGATAAAATAAATAAATGAGATTTCCAAATTTTTTTGTTATTATTTTCAATATTTAAGTTAAATAATTAAGAATACTACATAAATAAGCCAAATAACCACGTTTTCAAAATAATAAACTCAAAAGCGTGGTTGATTCGGACTTAAAAATTAGCTAACTACTTTTTCAGTGTTTTTTTGGTAACGGAGAGAACGGCTCAAAAAGGAAGGTCATAAAAAATTCAACATAACTCCGAAATAGCACATGGCTATATAATAATATCAAAATGGTAGTAATAATAAGCACTACCATTTATAATGTAAACTGTCTTAAGTTCTGGGGTTACTTTCACCTCTTCCACCCAAGCAATTTGATTTCTAAATAGTTCTCCTATATCATTTTTTACTCGAACTTTAAAAGGACAAAACACCTGTTTAAGTATGTTGTTCCAAGTTACAACGTAAATTATATTTGGAGAGCTATATTTGAGCATTTCTGCTAATTGATTTTTGTTCATTTTTACAATAGATAGTTGCTTTTTTGTATCTATATTTTTTAGATGTTTCTTAATAAAAAAGCTATAGTATTATAATTGTAAGAACCAATTTGGCTGATTGTTTTGCAACGAATTTGCGGTCATATTTATAAACTCGTATGCGTTTACATTTCTTTCTAAATTGGAATCAATATAACTGCTCTTATTAGCTTCTGTAAATATGTTGTACAAGTTCCAAAGAGATATATTTCTGTTTTTATCTCTTGAGAAGTTTGGGCAAGTATAATAATCTTTTACCACAGAATTCATTTGTCCATCGTTTAAAAGAAATCTTCCTTTACTTTTTTGGTCATCCTTTTCAAGATATTGATACATTCTAATTTTTCCAATTAAATGAGCGAATTGATTTTCATTTAGATGGAATTGATTCATCTTTTCCATCAAACTTAAATGTTTAATTCTATCATAATTACTAAACAAATTATACATATCAGTATGCAATTCATTTACAGATGATATCCTAACTTCATTAGTAAATCCATCTGTTGATACACAAAGATTAGTGCAAACCTTATTTTGATATCCAATAAAAATTTTGAATTTTTCTACAGATTTCTTGCTGTAAAGATTCTCTTGATTGTATGATCTTACGCCTCCAACAGACAATGTAAGCGTATTTCCGTTAATAACTTCTTTGGCTTGATGTAATTCAATTAAGAAAGCACAACGTTCGTAATAAAGCGTTTTTTCATCCTCTAATAAATCTTTAGCTGGTTTTCCAATAGCACTTGGGATTCTGCCTTTAACAACATGAGAAACTCTAATGTCAGGTTCTTTAGGAGTAAAATCTGGGAATAATTCCTGGACTACTTCATAAGCTTTATTTATAAACTGATAATGTGATATTGTACTTTCATTATCTTTAGAGAACACAGGAATAATACAATCTTTTTTTAGATGGTCAAGGGAAACCTTTTGTGTATTGGCTTCTATAAAGCTTGAAGTTTTATTAATAACTTCACTTTCCTCTATGACTTGGTCATTGATACTACTGTTAATTACTAATTCCATTTGTTTCATTTTTTGATGGTTGAATAATTTCTTCTTTTGATAAAACTTGAGAATTAATATTTTCAAGTTCTTGTTTACGTCCCATTATTAATGGATGAGTTGATTTTTTTAAACTTGGATATTTCTCATAAATGATTTTTAAATCCTCTAAAGATTCTGCTAATTTAATTTCAAGTTTTACATCTTCAATAGATATTCCTGAATTACACCATTCGATTAGCTTTTTACCTGTTTGAGTTGAGATAATAAACTCTGGAGATTCAGAAAACAAGCCTGTTCTGTCCTTACTTGCTTTACAAAGATGTTTATCGTTTATAATTTCAAAATTGGCTGTCAATTCATACTCAAATCCTTCTCTTGTAATTTCTTTGGTTCCGTGTTTAATAACTTTACTTTTTCCATTTGAATCTGAGTCCATACTATAATCAACTTTTCTTCTAACAGATGTGATTATGTGGCAATTTGAATTTAAAATTTTATCTATAAACGACTGATGTCTAGGAGAAACTCTTGACCAATCTTGGAAGCGTCCACCTAAACTTTCATGTATTTCTAAACAACCTCCTTTTCCTGACCATTCATGAGTAATACTATCAATAATAATTACTTCAATATTTGATAGTTCACAGGCTTCTATAGCTTGGATATATCTTTCAGGAGTATAAGGTTCTGTTAGTGTCAAAACATTATAACCTCCTAAATGGGAGTATAAAGAAGCACTTCCATTTTCAGTATCTATGATTGCGATTTTTGACCAATCATCTGTTATTCCATAGGCTAAGAGTAGGGCTGAGTATGTCTTGCCAAATCCTGATGCACCCGATAGACCTAGTCTTAATTTTACTTGATGACGTTTAGCTATTTGTAGCTTCATAATTTTATTTGTATTTATTTGTTAAAAAATTATAAAACATATGTTTTTGATAAAAACAAAAAGGAGCCTCATTTCTGAAGCTCCTTACATATGTTTCTTTTTAGAGAATTAGTGCACTAAATCGTGCTGCACAACATTAGATTCAATAATGTTATCCTCATCACTGACATATTCATATCTGTGATTTAGTTGAATGATTTCACCTGTTTCTGTCACAGTGTAATCATAAGGATCTGTTTCAACTTTCTTTACTACTCCACTGATTTTCTCTCCAATTAATCCAGAACAAGTTTGTTCATCGAATGTAGTTGGAACAGTTGCAGTTCTTGCAGTAAAATAAGTTCT
This sequence comes from Flavobacterium chungnamense, assembly GCF_039539165.1. NCBI lineage: Bacteria > Pseudomonadati > Bacteroidota > Flavobacteriia > Flavobacteriales > Flavobacteriaceae > Flavobacterium > Flavobacterium chungnamense. Next base: position 185,708 of record NZ_BAABCS010000021.1, on the reverse strand, counting down.
ACCTGTTTGCTGACTTTTAACAGCTTCTAAACCACCTTGTACCACAAGGCAGTAAAAATTTTCTCCATTCTCTTTCTCGAATGTTTTGTAATCTACGATTCTTACCATAGTTTTTGTTTTTTATAGATTAGACATAGCGGAAAAACCCACATTATGAAATATTTGACAAGCTGATAAATCAACTTAACAATTTCACGAGTACGGGTACATCCCAAAACTTAAAAAAGGTCGGGGCATGATGTTGGGTTAGTGTATTCTTACTTTTTTTTAAAAAGTTTGAAAAAAAATTAGAAAACATTTTTTGATACATAATTGGTTAAAAAATCAAAAGCCTCTGAGTCTTCGTTGTCGTCCAAGAAAATTAAATTTATACTTGTTCCATTTTCAAATACTCGTCTTAATGCATATTTCTCAATAATAGGATCATATACCAAAACAAAAATTGCCATCGGTTTGAAGCTTTTAACGTAAAGAATAAATTCTTTTGCAATTGCTAAGTTATTTCCAGATTCATCTTTAACATTTTCAAAGTCATTATATAAAATTTCAAAAAATGTGTTAATTTCATCCAAACGACATGTTATCTTATCTATATAAAATTTATACCCATTTAATCTATAAGTTCCATAGCTACTTTCACCCAGAATAAAATTATATTTCTTTTCAAGGAAAATCTTGAAAATTTTTTCAACAACGTTTTTTTCCTCAGCAAGAGAAATCATCAATCCTTTAGAAATTTGTAAACGAAATTCAGATTCTTCTAAAAAATCTTTTGCTGTTTCACTAGAAAAACAAAAGCTATAAAACATTGAACTTATTCTAAATTTAGTTTGCTCTATCTTTTCCTCTGATGAAATTTGTAAATCATTTTTTTTAATTGAAATTGTATCTTCTAAATTTGTGCTTTCATTATTATTAATTAAGCTTTTAATTTTTTCACTAACCAAACCTATGAAAACACCAACTACTGAAAATATAACAGCAGTTAAAACTAATATTCCTAAGAATTCTGGAATCGTGTTTGGTTTACTCATAATTAAATTGTTTTATTTATAATCGTTCCGCTGAACCACAAATAATTCCATCTGAATTATAAACATTTACAAAATCTATTCCCGTTGAAGGTAATAGTGAGTTTATCCAAACGTTTGCAAATTCAGTTGCCTCAATTATATTTATGTAATTTTCTGTATAAATATTTAATACATTCTCATTTATTGTGGCTTTAAGTATTCCTTCTTGATCTTCTAACTGTTTTACAAACAATTTTCTAGCATCATTAATAATATTTTGCTTTGACAATTCTTGATTAACCATTGTTTGAAAATAAATGTCAGCTAATTTTTTATTATTTAATTTTCTTTCTCGATCAATAGTATCTCGAGCTTCTCCTTCTTTGATTGCAGCTATAACAAAATAAGTTACAATTAATCCCAATGTTATAAATATTATTGTCATAGATATTTTTAAATTATTTTATTTATTTAATATAAATCCTTTTGTAAAAACAAACAACTATAAATTCTAATGTTGAATATTGTAATTTAATTTATTCTCTTATAGGTTTTTATTATACTACCGTTGTATGTACTTGTAACTAAAGTAGTGGAGTTTAAAGTTAAAACCGTACTGTTAAATGATGATATTGAAGATGTTATTTTTTTTATTGTTGTTCCGTCAAACGTATAATTATTTGGATATACATGAACGGTACAAGGAGAAGGTATATTGTCATTATGATTCTCTACCATCGTATTATTAGCAAAATATTCCAATGAATTTCTATGACACCCAGTTGGATTGTAATCATCATGTATTACACCATTTTGTGTTGTTGAGAAAAATTCCCATTTACCTATTAATAAGTCTGAATTACTAGTTTGAGAATTTTCATTATGGCTACAAGAATAAAATGTTAGTAGAAATAATATAAATAGTTTTGAACCAATTTTTTTTTTAGTTTTCATGTTTTTAAATTTTATATTGAAGTTTTATTTTTTAAATATATCATCAATTTCATTATTAGCGGATTTTCCGTCTAATAAGTCTTTGAATCCTCTTAACATATCTAAATTAGTGAATGTTATAAATATAGAATATGAATTGTATGGTTTGATTTCAATTTTAAAAGATCCATCCGATTCACCATAAAAAATCATAGTCATTTCTTCTGCAAATTCATCTACATAACCATGAAACTTAAAACTTTCTTTTTCCATGGTTTTAAATCGACAAACTTCTTTTTGGAAAGTTTTATAATAGGAATTATTTAACTCAATCCATTTTAATGATGTTTTTACACCATCCTTTAATGTCTTAAGACTGGTAGGACCTAATCTATATGCTTTATTAAGTGTAAAATTTCCAGACCAAGAGTTTTTATTGTATGTTTCAATAAACGTACTATTAGTGCCAACAGCTACGGTTATTTTATCTTGTGCTTGAGTTGTTAATAATCCAAATAGAATAACAATTAATGCTAATTTTATTTTCATGTATCATTTTATTAAAAAAGTAAAATCTTTTAATATTAAAATTTTACCCTTTTAAATTTTTTTTGTTAATTTTTTATTGATAAAGACCTGCTAAAAGAAGAATTATCCATCCTATTACTAATAAATAACCAAGGGGCCCAGCTTTACCTCCTAATAATTGTAAAGGCCAAAGCGGTCCAGCTATAAAAGCAATAATTATATATATAATAAAAGCTACTATTAACATTTTTTATTTTATTTATGGTTTTTAGTTTACGTATTGTTAACAAATTTATAAATTTAAATAATATAAGCAAATATGCCTATCTAATAATTAGTTTATTCATCGAATTTTATTTCGTGGATAAACAGGATAAAAAAAGAATATTAATTTCCTTTGGAAATAAACTCAGAGAGCTAAGACTTTCAAAAGGTTTTACTCAAGAACAGCTTGCAAATGAACTTGGAGTAGAAATATCTCAAATTAGTAGAATAGAGAGAGGGATAATTAATACCTCAATTACTAACTTATATGCAATTTCTATTGTCTTAAAGATAGAAATTTGTGAATTGCTTCCTCCACATACAAAGGATTAATTTTTCTTTTTAAAATATTTTTTTCATCATTTAAATTGATTTATAATTGTTATTAATAATTATTTTTTGTTTTTGTAGAAACACTGCAATAATATAACTTACTATTGCAGTCTATTTACAAAAACATTATGCCAGTTAATTTAAATGCTTTAATTCGTTACAAGACTATTGATGAATGTCTATCAAATCCTAATATAAAATGTAATATTGATTTACTAATTGATAGATGTTCTGAAAAACTAGCTGAATATCAAGGTGTATATTCAGGTATATCCGAACGGACTATTAGAAATGACATTAGAATTCTAAGAAGTGATATTTTAGGGTTTAACGCTCCAATTATAGTTGAAGATGGCATTTATAGTTATGAAGATATAAATTTTACTATTTTTGGTAGACCTATTAAAGAATTAAATTTGTTAATTGAAGTTCAAAAATTAATTGTTGAAAATATTGATTATTTTGACAATAAAAACAATAAAGTGTTTGAAATTCTTGTTGAATTATCTAAAATTACACAAATTGAATTACCTGAAAAATCTAAAGGAATTGATGGAAAAATATTTCCCTATCGTGTAAATCACTCTCCTATTCAAGAATATAATAATAACATGAATTGGAGTGTGATTTTTGAAACATTACAATTTTCTAATTCTTTTTAGATATTTTCCAATTTAGTAAGTAACTTCTATTTATGTAATTCTACCAAGAGAAATAATTAAATTATTGATTTTATTATATTTTCATTCATCATATCTATAATATCGTTATCAAACATTTCAAGATAAATACCTGTTACAGAATTTCCATATTCATGTCCAAGAGCTTCTGCAATTAAGTCTTTACTATAGCCAAGTTGCTTGCCAATGTTTGCATAAGAATATCTAAATACGTAGGTAGTTATTGGAGTTTCTATCTCAACTAATTTGCTGATTTTTTTAAGTTTCTTATTAAGTTTCTTTCTAAAGTCTGCATATTGTTTTATCTCTACAAGAGTTACTTTATTAAAATGTTCCATTAGATTTCCAAACAAATACTGTGTATCATCTTTAAATTCATTAATTAATTCTTGTACTTGAGGCAGCATCTTAACACTATACATTTTACCAGTTTTTGCTCTCTTATAAATGATTCTATCATTATGAAGATTAGATTTTTTAAGTAAAAGTAAATCTGTAAGGTTAATTCCTCTTAACATAAAAATCAATTTTCCTATACACCAAGATTTATATAGCTTGTTATTATTATCTATATTATAAGCAAAGTATTTTTGCATCTCTATTATTGATATAGTTCTAGGAGTAGTTTTCTCTTTCTTTATTTTATATTTTCTAAAAGGATACCATTCAAGGGTTGCAACATTATACAATATAGCACGATTACATATAGCTCTGAAAGTTCTCATGTACACAGCAATTCCATTTACTGAAACACCTCTTTTTAATAAAGTAGTTTCTATAATAATCAAGTCTTTATAACTCACTTGTGAGAACATGCAATTGCAGTCAATAATCTTTGATATAACTGAAAGTGTAGTTATATAGGATTTTGCAGTTCCTGTACGATTACTGTCTAAAAGTTGCTGTATTACTTCTTTCCAAAACTCCTCTATGGTAGTCAATTCAGCAGGTTTTTGTAATACATACCTTTTAAGTATATTGATGTCAAATGTTGAATTAATATTTTCTTTTAGAAATTCTCTAATTCTTTTAGAGTACTTTTCTTTTTGCTCTTCAATATTAAAGTTTGCATCCATATTACCTAAAATAAGTTGCTTCTTTTCATCAAAAAGATTTTTATGAATACTGTAGTTGGTTTTGATGTCAAAGTACCTATCCTTGTGGCGTATTCTTAATACCACTGGAAATGTTTCATTTTTCTTTCTTCTGCGCTGATCAAGTACAATTTTAATAGTTGCCATAATTTAAAATATGTAGCACTTGAGTACATAAAAAAGTGTACACGGTATTTGCACTATTTTTACACTATTAAGGTCATTTTTGACCTGTAAGCATAACTTATGCAAATCTGACGAAAGTTGAAATGATGGAGTTTTACACTTAAAAGAGTTAAATATAACTACTCTAAACCTCTATTAATCACTTGTAAAGTCTCTATTAGTAAGGAATTTTAGAAAACACTTGCAATAAATTAAAAATAGTAGTAATATTGCAACCTCATAACCGGTCCTATAGCTCAGTTGGTTAGAGCACCTGACTCATAATCAGGTGGTCCTTGGTTCGAGCCCAAGTGGGACCACTAATAAAATCAAAGGTTTCAAGATTAATTTCTTGGAACCTTTTTTAATTTGCAATATTTCTGCAAGATTCTCGTTCCAATATATCATTAAACTATGTTGATTTATCCTCTTTATAATTATAATTAGGTCTATCCAATTCGTTAAAGATGTAGTTACTTAAATCTAATTATTATCGTTTTTATTTAACTCAAGGTTTATTTCTGATAGATTAAATAGAGTCTGCATAATATCCCACATCGCAACAGTTGTGGTAATAAAAAGTGTCAAATTAATTGTTTCAGGTAGTCTAAGATATTCTACTCTCCATCCAAATGGATTTGTAATTTCTTTTGCAATTGAAAAGCTAATAATTAATAAAATAGAGTAGAAAATTAGCCATATATCACCTTTTATTTCTCCAAAACCACTTATAAGACTCAAATACATTTGTTCCTTTTTATCTTTACTAAGTTTTTTATGACTATCAATTTTAGACTTTATATCAGATACCATAGAGAGTCCGAAAGTATATATTGTCAAAGCAAACCCTATTAAAACCCCAAAATATGTGAATAAATTGCTTGTTTTAAAAATTTCAAAAGATGATATTTTAGTTTCCCGTACTAAGTAATTAGATATGAAACCTATAAATAATACAAGTATAAAATTGAATAATTTTCTAAAATTACTATTATTCTTCATCTGTTTCATCTTCTCGGTTTTCTAATCTGTGAATGGAATTCAGCTTGTCTTTAATATTTTGTAATTCATCATCTGAATATTTTTCATTTTTTTTCCTCTTAATGTATGTTTTTGATGTATCAGATTCAGAAGTTTTTGTTTCTCGGATACCGTTACGTTTGAATTTAAGTAAATATTTCCCCCCAACTTCTCTAACATAATCAATATAATCTCCCAATGTCTCTTTCATTATTTTTAGACGACCTTCCTTATTCTTAAACGAAATATCTAAAATTTCATTATTAGTTGCTTCCTTTATCTGTTGTAGTACATCTCTCGTGTCTGAATTGCCAAACAAAGCCATATTAGGAGCATTCATAACAAGTGACAACTCGTAAATTTCTTCTGCCGTTTCAACATAGTTCCAAAACTTTTTACTTGATACTAGTGGATATATATTTACTACATAGTCATATTTTATCATCTGACTTCTAAAAAATTCTGCTAGAAAATTTACGGAACTTTCTATTTGTTGAAATACAGAGACATTTCTCTCGACCAAAATTATTTGGTTGGTGGTGTCAATTATAAGATATACATACTTAGCTTCTTTTATTCCTTTTATTTCAATATCATTATCACCTTCAACATAAATATTTTCATTGGACTCACGAGCAAATTTTATGATAAAAATATCATCCTTGTCTTGAAAACTATAAAATAAAAATCGTTTGTTACCCTTTATCCATTCTGATTTAACATTACTAGCAAGGTTTTTAATAACGCCTTTCATTAATGCCTCTTTACTTTCATTAAGTTCCTGAATTATTGTAATCTGCTCACTTACAGGAGTGACTAAATACCGGTAAGCAAAAAATGGTGACCTTTTATCTATCATATTCTAAGATATTTTCAAAATGGTAAATCATTCCATTCTGTTTGTTCTATTTCTTTGGTTTTTTGTATCCTTAGTTCCAATGAATCAATGAATTTGATTGTATTTGAAACATTATTAAAAATCAATAAACTTTCTTGGTAATTTAAGACTGGATTATCGTGAGCAAAACTTTTATTGTTTCTTATGTCATTAAATGATTCTATTATATTGATAGAGTATTTTAATATTTTCTCTGACATCTTTGATTCAATGTATTCATTTTCAATTAAGAATTTTATATACTTTCCAAAAATTCCATTTAATGATTCCGATTTTTCAAATGAAATTTGATGTTTAACGCAAAGCTCTCTCAGATAACGAAATGTAAAGGTGTGAAGTCTATCCAAAGCCACTTCCGGTTCATTTTTTTCAATACTTTCTTTTATTGATTTTGCTAGTAATTTGAAGTCCCTATCATCTACGTTTGGTTTAATAGAGTCTATATTATCAACAATATTTTCTTGTTTTAATCTTTCCGCTATCCTTAAACATTCTTTGTATAATTTTTCATCATCTCTTGGGTCAATTTCTCCAATATGAACTTTTGAAATCCAATATTCACAAAAAGCGAAAAGTAATTTACCAAATGTGTAATTAGATTCAACTTTAATAAACTGCCTTAAGCGATTTGCTTTTGAATTTGAAGAAAAATGATACTTTTTATCGTTTATATCAAGACCGGTTGATTCGCCAACAAACTCTTGAAAAGTTCTATCTGAAAAGTCTATTACATAGCCACTTTTCATACCTAAAAACTTTTCAATATAATCACGCTCTGAATAGTTTAAGTCCGCCATTTAATTTATTTTTTTGATGCTTACATAAATTGAAAAAAAAATCAAATTTTTCTATTTACTTTTTTTTCAAAAAAATTATCTTTTTAAAAAATTACTTTCTAGCATAACTTATTAATAGGTCATTAATTTATTTATACATTGAAATTAATTACTTCTTCTAATTATAAAATATTACTTCTACTTAATCAATTTATAAATCAATAACTTATTAATGTTTTTACTAATTAAAATAGTGCTATACTGGGGTTATTAGGCTCAATTCGCTCTAATGTGTTACGGCTCCGCAACCATTCCTAAATTATCCCCATTCAACGTATAAGTTGAAGTCCCTGAAAAATCATTGGCTAATAGTTTTGCTTGTTCTATAACCGTCTCTGTTGCCTTCAACTCCATATCCGGTGGATAACCGTGCTTACGAAGTATTTTCTTAACGGCAATTCTCATTTTGGCTTGCACATTTTCTCGTACCGTCCAATCAATAGATGTATTGCTTCTAACGGTATCAACTAATTCACGTGCTATATGCCTAAGGATATCATCTCCCAATACCGCTACTGAACTATCATTAACTTCCAAGGCTGAATAGAAGGCATACTCTCTAAAATCAAGTCCTAAATCTTCTCCTCGTCTATCTGCCTCTTTTATCTCTTTGGCAAGTCGTATCATCTCATCTATAACCTGTGCGGAGGTAATTAAATTGTTTTGATAATTCTTTACAGAACTATCCAACATCTCTGAGAATTTTTTTGCTTGTACCAAATTTACTTTGGTTCTTGTTTTAATCTCTCCTTTCAATAATTTCTTTAATAATTCTAACGCTAAATTTTTATGGGTCATTCCTTTAACCTCTGCCAAAAATTCATCTGAAAGTATTGAAATATCAGGTTTTTTTATTCCGGCCGCATCAAAAATATCAATCACTTCATCGGATACTATGGCATCAGATAGTATTTGTTTGATTGCGGTATCTATCTCCTCATCTGTCTTACCTCTTTCACTTTGGGTAACCTTTACAATCCTTGTCTTTATGGCTTGAAATAATCCAACTTCATCCCGGATATCCATTGTATAAGGATGGGGGACTGAAATGGCAAATGATTTAGTAAGTTCGGTTACCGCATTTATAAATCTCTCTTTCCCATTTTCCAATCCCAGCACATAATTAGCACCTTGAATGGGGAAGTAAAGTTTTTCCTTTGGAGACATAGTGAAAAACGATTTATAATCAAATCCTTTTTTAACTAATTTATCCAAGGGTTGTTCGGAGAACATTTGAGAAACGATTTCATATTTACCCATCATTACCGATGCGGCTTCATCTTGGTCAAAGGCAGGTTTTCCTTTACCACCACTATCGGTATATAATGCCAAGGCACGTTTCAAATCGTTTGCAATACCGATATAATCAACGACTAATCCTCCTTCTTTATCTTTATATACTCTATTGACCCTTGCGATGGCTTGCATCAAATTATGACCTTGCATTGGTTTATCAATATACAAGGTGTGCATTGATGGAGCATCAAATCCCGTGAGCCACATATCTCTAACAATGGCAATCTTTAATTTGTCTTTGGGGTCTTTAATTCGTTCTCCCAAAGCCTTTCTTTTTGCCTTGTTTCTAACGTGAGGTTGGAAACTTAATGGGTCAGAAGATGAACCGGTCATTACTACTTTGATTGAACCATCTGCATCGTCGTCACTATGCCATTCAGGTCTTAGTTTTATAATTTGAGCATATAAATCAACGCAGATTCTTCGGCTCATACACACAATCATTGCCTTACCATCAAGAATCTCATTACGTGATTCAAAGTGTTTCACGATATCATTGGCAATCAATTCCAATCGGTGTTCGTTACCAACTATAGCTTCTAATCTTGCCCATTTGGATTTTAGCTTTTGTTTTTCGGTGAGTTCTTCACTTTCGGTGAGTTCTTCAAACTCGGCATCTACTCTTGGCTTTTCCTCTTCTTTAAGGTTAATTTTCGCCAATCTATTCTCATAGAAGATTCTAACGGTAGCACCATCTTCCACGGCTTGTTGAATATCATACACGTCAATATAATCTCCAAACACGGCTTGGGTGTTCTTGTCGGTATTGGCAATCGGGGTACCTGTAAAACCTATAAAGGAAGCATTGGGTAACGCATCTCTCATATGTTTTGCGAATCCGTCCATAAAGTCGTATTGACTTCTATGAGCTTCATCGGCAATCACAACAATATTTCTTCTGTCTGATAATTGCTCAAATTGTCCTTTGATGTTTTTGGTTTTTCCTTCTCCAACATCCACTTTATCTACAACTTCAGGAAGGAATTTTTGGATGGTAGTAAAAACGATTCCCCCTGACGAAACACTTAATTTTTTTTTCAGGTCGTCACGATTCTCTGCTTGCACCGGTGTTTGACGGAGTAAGTCCTGACTTTGAGAAAAAGTATCAAACAATTGGTCGTCTAAGTCGTTTCTATCCGTTAAAATAACAAGTGTTGGGTTGTTTAATGCCAATACCAATTTACCGGCATAAAATACCATACTCAACGACTTTCCGCTTCCCTGTGTGTGCCAAATAACACCGGCTCTTTGGTCTCCTTTTTCGGAGGTAGCCAGTTTGGTTGTTTCCACCGCTTTATTAACTGCGAAGTATTGGTGGTAACGTGGGACTATTTTGGTAATTTGCTCTTTGTTCTGATGGAAAATTATGTAGTTACGGATAAGGTCGGGTAACACATTTTTATTCAACATCCCTTTTGCTAATACTTCCATTTGGGGGATATTCTCATCAGCAACTAATTTTCCATCTATGGATTTCCAAGGCACAAAAAATTGCTTTGGAGAGGTTAAGGAACCATACAATGCCTCCCAACCATCAGAGATGATTAACAGGGCGTTATATTGAAATAAAGACGAAATAGTTTGTTTGTATGTTTGTAATTGGTTGAAAGCTGAACTTATGGTTGCGTTTTCATCCACCGCATTTTTTAGTTCAATAACCACCAAAGGAAGCCCGTTGATAAACAAGATTAAGTCCGGACGTTTATTTACGTTGTTTTCTATGATGGTAAATTGATTCACCACTAAAAACTCGTTATTGGTTGGATTCTCGTAATCCATCAACCATACTTTGTCTCCAACGATTCTATCTCCCTTTCTGTATTCTACATCCACACCATCGGTGAGGTACTTATGAACCTGATAATTATTTTGGAATAGATTAGGACTATCGGTTCTCAATAATTTCTTTACTGCCTCCTCTTGTGCCTCGTAAGGAACATTCGGGTTTAGTTGAGCAATGGCTGAGTGTAACCTATTTTTTAACACCACTTCGTTAAACTCACGTTCTTGAGCTGTACCCTCAGGTGAAATATCTGCGCCATTCACATAGGAATATCCTAAGTCAATGAACTCTTGAATAATAACTTGCTCTATATGGTCTTCTGAGATAACTGCCATTAGTTGTTGATTTCGTTAATTTCTAATTCACCAGAAATAAGTTTTGGTAAAAGTGTATCTCTTAAATTGATTAGATATTTTAGTTCCGATTTATTAGTAAAAATCATCTTTAAAATATTTTCTTGAATAGAACTAAAATCAGAAACTATATTCTCTATTGGTAACGATATTAAATATTCAAAAATTTTAGACTTATCTGTATGAGGAATTGCTGCACCAGTAGTGTTATTTCTAATATCTTGTTCTTTGTATTTTAAGAATTGATACAAAAGATTATTGTTTATTCCATTTGATTTAATTATCGCTAACGTAGAACCAAGAATTCCATTAAAACCTATTTCAATTCTTCCTGAACTTGCACCATCCATAACAATTATTATGTCATCTTTTTCACAAATTACCATTTTTTCAGGTCTTGCGTACATTGATTTACCTGAGTCTAAAGTTTCAATCAATATTTGAGGTAAAGTGTTCTCAATTTCTCTATCAAAAACTTCGGGGGGTTTTTTCCCCTTAATGAACTTGATAAAATTAACTAACCTTTCAACTTTCCACCCCTTCGGAATCTCACCCAACTCACTATCCACCATCTCACCACCGGAAGATTTATAAGGTTCTCCGTTTTCGTTGGGGAAATCAAAATCAATAAACCACTGCTTAAACAGGGTTTGTGCCAGTGTTTCTAACTCTTGGTTGATTTTGTTGTTGAGTTCTATTTTATCGTCAAGAGAAGATAGAATTTCTGCAATGGCTGTTTGGGTTGGGAGTTCGGGGATTGAGAATTTTAATTTCTTAACTACACTTCCTGAAATTTCAGCAAAAGTAGTTCCGGTACCAAGTGTTTTTATTCTTTCAATATTAGATTTTATAAGATAATAAATAAAATTGTAATCGGCTTTTTCAGGATTTACTATTAAACTTTTGAAACCTTGATTCGTACAAACTTCATTTTCTGCAATAGCAAGATAACCAATAGGTGCTCTTGAAGTTAAAAGTATTGAGTTTTTGGGTAATATTCTTGCTGAGGAGTTTTTTAATCCTAATTCTGTTATGTTTCTTTCTCCTCTTGAAATAAAACGATTTTTATGATTTGTAAGGTCACGAGGTGTTATCCACGAAATTTCACCTCCATAATAAGAATCTTCTTTGGTTGAAGGAGTCCCTCCACCTATAACTTCACAAAAATCTTCTATTTTATACTCCTTCCACTCACTCATAACTCAATCCCCACTTTTTTAAGGTTAAGTTTAATGCGTTCTTGCAATTCAATAGATTGCTCAAAATGAGATTTAAGGTTCTCAGATATCACAGCAACTTTATCTTCAAATGAAACTCCATCATCTTCTATGTCTTCAGTACCCACGTATCGTCCGGGAGTTAAGACAAAGTTGTTCTCTTCAACTTCTTTTAATGTAGCTGATTTACAGAATCCTTGTATATCCTCGTATTTCCCGTCTTTGTTTCTCCAATTGTGATATACCTCTGCAATTTTAGTTATATCCTCATCATTGAATGCTTTGTTCTTACGGGTTACCAATGAACCAAACTTTCTGGCATCAATAAATAGAATTTCATCTTTACGATTTCTTAGTTTGCCGTTCGTTCTATTGCGTGCCAAAAACCATAAACAAGCCGGAATCTGAGTATTGAAGAATAATTGAGTTGGAAGGGCAACCATACAATCTACCACACCATCCAAAATCATATTTTTTCTAATCTCATTTTCCCCACCTGAATTGGAAGTCATAGAACCATTAGCAAGTACAATTCCGGCAACACCATTAGGACTTAGTTTGTTTATCACCAATTGTAACCATCCATAGTTGGCATTACTTGAAGGTGGTACTCCATACTTCCACATATGAGAATCCTGTAAAGACTCGGCACCATAATCAGAGATATTGAAAGGTGGATTCATTATGGCGTAATCAACCTGAAGGTCTTTGTGTCGGTCATTATGGAAGGTATCACCTAATTCAATCTTGGCATCAATACCACGAATGGCAAGGTTCATTTTAGCTAATCGGTAAGTAGTTGGGTTGCTCTCTTGCCCATATACCGATATATCATCTAATCTACCTCCGTGAGCATCAATAAACTTTTCACTTTGAACGAACATCCCCCCTGAACCACAACATCCGTCATAAATTCGTCCATTATAAGGTTCTAACATCTCAACCAACAATTTCACAATACTTTCAGGTGTATAGAACTGACCCCCTCGTTTTCCTTCAGCATCGGCAAACATTCCTAAAAAGTATTCATACACACGACCTAAAAGGTCTTTGCTCTTTTGACCCGGTTCATTAAATCCTATGTTACCAATCAGGTCAATCAATTCACCCAATCGTTTTTTATCTAAGGCTGGACGTGCATAATCTTTTGGAAGAACTCCTTTAAGGTTGGGGTTTTCCTTTTCAATGGCATCCATCGCATCATCAATATCCTTGCCGATTGTTGGAAGTTTGGCTCTTTCATATTGTAGATATTTCCATCGTGCAGTTGGTGGGACGAAAAATACGTTCTCTGCCAAGTACTCGTCCTTATCTTCCGGGTCGGATAATTTATCTTCCAGTAATTTGGAATGTAACTCTTCAAAACTATCAGAGATGTACTTTAAAAATATTAAACCTAAAACGATGTGCTTATATTCGGCCGCATCCATATTGTTGCGGAGTTTATCTGCGGTTGCCCAAAGGGTCTTTTCTAAATCTTGAATCATTCGGGTTACTTAGTTTTCTATGATTAAATCGGCAATTTTAACTTTCAATGTTTTCGCAATCACACCAAGGGTTTCAATACTCGGCATAGTTTGGTTACTACACCAATAGGACATTGTGACCTTAGACACTCCTATTTGATTAGCGAGGTCTTTTTGGTGAATCTTTTTTTCTTTGATTACTTCTTTAAGTCGGAGTTCAACAGCCATTTCCATTTATGTTAAGTCGTAAAGTTAAGGTAAAATTTTAACTTAACGAAACGGACTACAACTAATGTTAAAATGGGTGTGTGTAGAAAATATGCTACTCCTTTATTCACAGCGGTTAGAAAGATTTTAAAAAAAATTAAAAAAATTTTCATTGCCCGTTTGACTCTTAATTTTTTTTCAATTATTCTTTTTCAAGAGTTAGAAGTTTAATTTAAAAAAATGGAAAAATGAAAACAAAAGAAAAGAAAGAAGTAAAAGAAATGAAATTCAAAATGAGATTTGATGCGTGGAAGGAAATCAAAATAATCATTATAGATGAAGAAAAATTCAAAGAAAGTTGTGAGGAGTTCTTTGAGGATGAAGAAAGAGAAATTGATTTCTATGATTTAGAAGATTCCTACTTTGAGGATTGTGTTGAAATTGAACACGGAGAAATAGAATGGGATGATGAGGATAGAGAAGAGTACGAAGAAATAATGGGTGAATATATTTCACAGATAATGTAAAAATGGTTTGGGTTAAACTGAATCAACTATTTATATTTAGTTTCGGTGAATATTAATTTAACCCCATCTCAAATCTTATTTTGTTTCAAATTAATTAGTGTATCAAAAAAATAGATTTCACCCGCGCCGACCTATTGACTTTTCGCTGTATGTTAGCCAATAAGTAATTCAAAGGATAAAATTGAGACAATATGATAAAAGCAGTTATTTATTCACGAGTGTCTTCAGAAGGTAATCGTCAGGACACCGAAAGACAAACAAAAGAACTTATTGAATATGCCAACAAAATGGGTTATGAACTCGTTGGGGTGTATGAAGAAAAAGTAAGTGGTTATAAGAAAAATGAAGACCGCCCTGTTTTCTCAAAAATGTTGGAGGTGATAGAAAGAGGAAACATAGATAAAGTATTGGTATGGGAACTCTCACGCATCGGGAGGTCAGTTATCCAATCATTACAGAACATCCAACTCCTGACCGACAAGAAAGTATCTATTTATATCAAGAACTTCAACTTAGAGACATTGAACGATGATAAAACTCCAAATTCATTATCTATGTTTATGGTGCAGATATTATTTTCTGTTGCCAATATGGAATCACAACTAACTAAAAGCAGGATGATTTCAGGTTATCGTAATCACATCAAGAATGGTGGGAAGGTTGGAAGAAAATCAGGGTCAATAGAAACAGAAGGAGAAACCATTCAAAAACATACAGATATAGTTAAACTATTGAAGAAGAAATTAACCATAAGACAGATAGCCGGATTAACTAATAAATCAACAAATACGGTATTAAAAGTTAAAGGCATAAGCGAAAAATTAATGATGATATGATTACCTCACCAACACCACCTTCAAAGACATTGTCTATTGCCAATCACCTTCTTAATAAATCGGTTAAGAAGAAGTTTGGCAATGAAATCACTATCCGGATTAATTCATTGAAATTTATGGATAATCGGTTGGGGGTAACATCATATATATCACCGAAGTTTATGACCGAAGAAATCAACTTGAAGTCATCAAAGAGGATGAGTTTAAACTTTATCAAACTCATCAATGAATTTCTGTTTCATCAACTCAATAATATTTTACTAATGGTTGAAGCTGATGAGTATAAAGAAGTCACAAGCATCAGATTAGTAGTGGTTTAGGTGGGGTTGCTTTACTCAAATATTTTAAGTACATTTGACCCTAAATCCTTTTAGGAGGGTTGTTTTTTATCGGTATTACAACTAGCGTTTGCTATATTTTCCGCTCTTGAAAGGTCGAAACTTCAAAACGAAACGGGAATGTATAAGACAATCGCTCACGATATGGCGTGAGCAGTTCTATTACATTTGTTTCGTAGGTATTCGACCACCTCCAAGAGCATTTAATAGCAATCTGTCTCACGCTAGTTTATTATATTGATTCTACAAGTGAGACATAGTAGAGCTAATTTAACAGAAATGGCTGAAAATAAGTTACTCACAAGTGAAAATTCTCTTGAAAAATTAAAGTTTTATAATAGTGGTGATGTGTTGTTTCATTCCCCGGCCGGAATGACATTTTGGAATCACAAAGGATTTAAAATTAATTTCTATCTGCAAGAAGACCACATACTTTGTAATTATGACGGAATGGACTTTCAATTCGAAATTTGGAGTGGAAGTGATGCATTTAATTCATTTATTAAGCATTTTATAATTATTAAAAATGATGAAATAAAAATTGTTTTCAAAGATTCCATACCGAAAGTTGTAAAAAATACTTGGGCTAAAATTGGTGTTGATTACGATAAAATAAAGAATGCTGAAGAGACATTGGAATTTTACAAAAAAATGTTCAATTCGAGAAAGTTTTTTATTTCTAAAAAATATCTTCCTTTTAAAAATCAAATTATTGAATTCTTGAATGATAATTATTCAAATCAATTAGATGATGATTATTTGCCTAGTAAGAATAAATAAAAACTACACAGACCATTTATGAAAAATAACAACCTATTAAAATCATTCATTAAGGAACAAGGTTCTTTAATGTTTGTGATAAAAAGAAATGACTTCAAATACTATCTGTCAATAGTATTGGTGTTTTTGAGTGTTATGTTGTCGTTAAGAAGTTTGTATGTTGTAGAAAACTTTCACATAGACAAAGACCAAACTCAGTTCATTTTATGGCTTTTAGTTACTTTTTTACTCCCTTTTTTATTGTATTTTGAGTATTATAAAAGTCAAAAAGAACAATTTTTAATTTTAAGTATTGATGCCTTGGAACAATTCTATTTTTGGCATAAAAAAGAAAACCGAAAAGAAGCTAAGTATTTAAATTTAAACGAATACGGCATAATTTCTATCTCTTTGAAAGGAGATAATGAAATCATTTTATTAACTGAAAAAGAGCTTCCTTGGGGGAAGCGTAAGATAGTAATATCAGATGAATTCAAGGACAGAAAAGAGCAAGTATTAGAATTCTTAAAACTAATTTACTAAAAGGGATGATGCGATTAAAACCAATAATAATTTCCGTTTTACTAATCATTTGTTTCAGTTGCAAAAATAACACTAAAGATGATGTTGGAACATCTTTTAATAATGAAGGCAACGAAGAAAAATCAATTTGTGCCTCTTGTGGAAAAGAAACAAACTGGGGTGATGCTTATTATTGGACATATAACGAAAATATGTCACCACAAGATAAATTATCTATTCTTCAAATAGGAACCACTGAAAATTTTTCCGATGAAAATGGAGAAATCCATAAAGGTATAGGTTCTGAAATGCCATATTATAATAATGGAAAATATATAAAAGGTGTGTTTTGTTCCTATCAATGTGCCCAAAATGATTCTAATAGAAACAACCCTCAAAATTCAACTCCGGAATATGTTGAATCAAATAATACTGAGGAATGTAGAACTTGTGGTAAAATTTTAAATATACCTACATCAAGAAATTGCACTTGGTGTAATAAGGTATTTGATGGTTGGTCCCCCAACGAACACTCTTGCACTTATGTCATTGAATGTTCCGCAAAAGATGATTCTGAACGTGATTTTCAATTTAATATTCATAATGGTTGTGATTGGAAAGTTGAAGACAGACATTTTTGTAGTTTAAAGTGCGTTAGTGAGTATAACAATAGATAAAAGATGAATAATATGAAAAAATTGAATTTATTAAAATTGAATATAGAATTGTTTTTAAGATGGATAGCATTATTATATGGTTATGTATTTTCATTTTTTGCTCTTTTTCAAATAATTTGGATTTATACCGCCAATAATGTTTATGATAAACTTAAAATTAGCATTCCTGATTATGGTTCGTTAGGAATAATAATATTTATTGTTAAAATTTTTTTACCGATACTAATTAGCATATTCTTTTTAGTTGCAACAAGAAATTTTAAAGAGATTAAAAAATTAATTGAAGAAAATAAAAAATTATGAAAAAGAAAATATGAAAAAAACAATCCTACTTCTACTATTCATTTTCTCTATTAACTTTGTTTTTGCAGATTCACCCCTGACTTCAACAGATTTTGGAAATGCCTATTTGGATATACCTATCGTTCAAAAAGCTTTCGTTTCAAAAGGGAGTATAACAAACGAAATGATGGACTACATTGACGATGATGCCAACCCATTAGATATAAAATTGGCTATTATCAACTCGCTTGGGTGGGAACACAAAGGAGTTGTGTTAAGCAAGATTTTCTTGATGTATGTGATGAAGAAGAAAAACTATCAATCTGAATATAACAATGACTACTTGGCGTTTAAATATTATGCCACACGAGATGAGTTGATATGCTATGCCTATATGAAGGCATTAGATAATTATTTTGATGTTGTTGAGGCATTTGAAATTGCCGGAGACGCTTTACGAAAATCTCCTGATAGTTTTGCGGTGAATATGATTTACAATCTTATCAAATGTCAAGGATTAACAGCGTTTGGAGAGTATTGTTATGCAAGTCAATTGTTTCTATCATTAAAAGTTAATCCAAAATTAAAGATGGATATGAGGAAAGAATCTATGGGTTATGTGCTTGAATATATGACCTCCATTGGAGAGAATTGTAAAGACAAATAAATTACAAGACCACAGACCTAAAAAATCTGTGGTTTTTTTCTTTTTAATTCACCGAATACTTCTACACCCGAGTTGTAATCAAAAAGTTTTAAAAAGTACCTGTTTAAGAGTTCATAATCGTTTATTCCTACTGCTATTGATTCCGGAAAAGGCTTAATCTTTTTTATCCGGGTTTTAAGGTCTAATACATTGAGTTCTTTAATTGGCTCAAATGCGAGATAAATTATCGTTGTATCAGGGGTTTCCTGAAATTTGTAAAAGCCATTAAGGATATTTTGGAACCATTCCCGATTGGTGAGTTTGCCAACTGCACTTTTTGAGTTTGTAAGTTTTTGATAGAATTTGGATATTGACCGGTTATATTTATAAAAATCCTCGGTTTTATAGGTTAGAACAACAAGAACGAAATTTATATTTGTTTTGTCTTTTTGGTATTTTTCTAACCTAACTTTAATACTTTCTTCCTTTTTATTCATTGATTAACGGTTATGTTTTAATTGAGGGATTATGTTTTTTAACCTAGTAAGTTATATTTTGGGGTTATTATTAAAAATATACTATAAAAACCCAGCAAAAAAGGGTGCTTATGGTACAGGTAAAACGTTTATTTACAGGCCTTTTTAGCTAATAAATGTTGTTCTATAACCTCAATTTCTCCCTCATCATTAAATTTTATAAGTTCAACCGGTAAAAAGGGTATTTGTTGAAGTTCTGCAACATTTACCAATTCGTTAAGTGCCTCTATCCGTTCGTCAGTAAATGGATTTTTATCGTAGTAAATCAGAATTGTTTCAAACAAATCAATTTCGTCTATGATAAACATTCCCCCCTCCTCATTTATTAAATTATGAAAGAAGTGAAAGATTAGATTAGGGTACAATGACCCGGGGGGAAATGATATCTCTACTTTGAAAAAAGTTTTTGTGTCTATTAGTTTAGATTTGTTTTCATCCAAAACAAGTTTGAGTCCATCTATGCTGTAGTATTTTTTTATTTTTTGTTCGTCATCAGGTGTTATGGTAACCTTCCAATGTCTGAGATGGATAGGGAAATCAATACCACTATTGTATATATTCAATAACTCCAAGTGCTTAAAGAAATCAAAACAATTTTTTGATTCATCCGGATAATTACACATATCCAAAATTTCTATGTTACCATCTTCGTCATATTGTATGTTGAACCCATATAAATCTGTAATTGTTACCATAATATCTCTTTCATAATAAATAGTTCATACACTATAAAAGTTCAAGTATTTTCAAATTTTATGGCAAAATTTTTTTTGTGATAGTGGGATTTTATTTTTTGAAGCGGGTATGTTTTATGAAAGGGATTAACATTTGATATTGAACTCTACACCCGGCAGGAAGGAAGGGGGGGATACTTCCATTGATTTATACCCCCCCCCGGGAGGGCTATATTTTGAAATAAAAGTTATAATGCATATCTTTGTTACATAATTATGTAACCATAAATGAAAACCATTGCCTCGTCTCTGAAAATGATAATTAATAGTTTGGAAAGTTTCCAAACACTAAGTCCATTTGATTACGACTCTTTCATTTCTCATTATAACCGTTTTTTTTCAACTTATAAGGAAATAATTGATAATTACGATAATTCTAAAATAAATGTTGAAAAGGAAAACTATTTAAAAGACCCATACTTTGCTTTGTATATTATTGATAACAAAGCAAAAGTGAAATGTATAACGGCTAAGGTTAAATGGGTTTTTCCGATTAATGGTGAATTTAAAAAATTAAAGTATCAATCAGTACATATTGGTACCACCAAACAACTTGGTACTGATATTGAATCTGCTGACTTATTAAACATTGCAAAAATTAGAATTAGGGAGTATTTTAATGAAAAATCTCCGAATACCCCCGTTGATTTGGAAATGTTAAAATCAAATATGGAAATAGGTGAGTTATCTGAAAAGTTAAGAAGGTATAAAGACAGAATTATAGCTGAACTTAACCCCACTTTTTATATATCGAAAGTATCTAATAAGTCAAGTTACAAATCAATTGTCGCAAATATTAAATGGGGGTTTCCATATCCGGGCAGAACGATAAATCCAAGATATATCTCTTTTTACATTGGTTCTGAAAATGAAATATCAGAGGACATAAAAAGTGCGGATTTTATAAATAAAATTAAACCCAAAGTGTTAGAATATTTGCATAAAAACCTATATTCAGGGAGTAATTACAATATTAAGAAATAGTTAAGTAATAAATTTATTTACTAATGCACTTGCGTACTTTATAAAGTCTTTCTAGTTTTGCATCAGAATCTTAAAAGCCAATCTCAACGATTGGAATTTTTTTAAACAAGGTTCTAATGCTAAATTATACTTTATGAAAACAAAAACTTTAACAAGTGTTTCGGTGGTAAATCCACAAAAGTTGAAAATTAATTCAACAACACATTTGCTTTATGTAATCCCCTCCAATTACGAGGAGATTTTAAACAACATTCGTGAGTTTGGAATACTTACTCCGTTACTTGTAAATAAGGATTATGTGGTAATATCCGGTAATTTAAGGTTAAAGATTGCGATTGAACTAAAACTAAAAAAAGTACCGGTAGTTTTTACAGATACTCCAAATGAAATGATGGATATTCTTGCAGTGTCATCAAACAAGTTTAGAACAAAATCAATGGTTGATATTGCTTCTGAAATAAGGTTTTATGACGAATATTATTCTCTTAGAAGAGGGGAAAGAACTGACCTTAATCCACAAATGAAGTTGGTTAAAGACGAAAAGGATTCTGCATATAAATCAATCGGACAATACAGAATAAACAAAATAAAGTCAATTGAAAAAAAATTGAAAAAACTTCACGGGAATACAGAATACTCAATTGATATACTCAATAAACAGTTGAGAAAAATAGATGAAGATGTTTGCACATTGAATGAATTGGATAAAAAACTTGAACGGGAACTTCTCAACAAATGTAATGAGGAAAATAAAGGTTTGAAATATGAAATTAAAACCCAAATGGTATCAATTTTTAATAAAGATTGTATTGATATGTCTGAATTAAAAAATGGGATGATACAAACAATAATTACGAGTCCTCCTTATTATTGGATGTTTGATTACGGGACTGGGAAAGACCAAAATGGACAAGAAAAAACGGTTGAGGAATATGTAGAAAATCTTGTGAGAATATTTGATGAAGCAAAAAGGGTTTTGAAGGATGATGGGTCTCTATTCGTCAATATTAATGATTGTGTTATTAAAGGGATATACCAATCCGTTCCGGAATTATTCTTAATTGAGATGAAAAAAAGAGGGTGGCTATACGTAGATTGTTATTTTTGGTTAAAATCCAACCCTCGATATACCCAAGGGAAAAGAAGTGTTAGAAATTTTGAACCAATTTATCATTTTGTAAAAAGTGAGGATTATTACTATACACAAGATTGGGTGTTAAGTATTAATGACCCTGAAAACAATATCTCTTTGAGTAAATCGGGATTTAAACCAAAATTAAAATCCGGGTTAGATTATAGAGATAAGGTATTATCTACTAGTTCTTCAAATACACAAGAATTAAGAGATAAATGCAAAAAAGAAAACCTGCCAATGGAGAATTCTTGCACATTTCCAATAATGCTTCCAACAATATTTGTTTTATCAACTTCAAAACCAGGTGACTTGATTTTGGATATGTTTAGTGGCACCGGAACAACTGCTGAAAGTTGTATTTTATTAGATAGAAAATATGTGGGTTATGAGGTAAATCCCCTATTCATTAAAGCATCTGAAATAAGGCTTTCAGATTACGAACTAGGACAAGTAGCATAAAAATTTTAAGATATGAAAATAGAAAACAATAAATCAATTAGTCGTTATATGAACGTAAAACAATTATCAGAGTACCTTCAAATTTCAACCTCAAACATTTATAAAAGAACTACTAATGGTTCAATTCCGGTAATAAAAATGAATAAAAGGGTGATATTTGATAAAGAAGAAATAGATAAATGGATGTCATCAGGTTGTGATTCAAACCTTCAAATTCCGTCTCTTAAAGTAGCTTAAATTATGGCAACATTTACATTAGTATTGGACCAAAGGGTTAAATTAAAGGGGGGACTATTTAATCTGTCAATTAGAGTGATTAACGGGAAAGAACAGTTTTATCTCAACCTATCTAAATTGAATAAAGAACAATACCATCACATTTTTATTAGAAAAGGGATGGACTCAAAAAGCATAGAGTTTAGAGAAAAATGTAATGAAGCACTAATAAGAAGTGAAAGGTTGTTTCTTCAGATAAGACCATTTGATAAAAAGAAGTTCAGGTCACAATTTTTTAAAAATGAAGAGAAAACAACCGACTCATTGTTATTAAGTGATTTGTTTGAAAGATTTGCGACAAATTATTCAAGTTTGAAAATAACAAGTCAAAAACACTACAAATACACTAAATTATTGTTTGACGGTCTTTTTCCAGACCTATCTGTCCTTGATGTGACTCCGGGGTTTATAAATGATTTTATAAAGAAAAGAACTGAGCAAGGTGTTAGTCCAAGTACAATAGAATCCAATTTGAGAAATTTAAGGAGGATAATAAACTATTTCATCAACGAAGAACCAATAATCCCTAGTACGTATGTTTATCCTTTTGGGAAAAGGGGTTACAGCATACAAAATCTTTATCCGTCAAAAGTAGTGTTATCAAATGATGAGATAAAAGCAGTCATAGATTTAGATGAATTTGACTCAAATAAACAAGAGTACGCAAGAGATATTTGGTTATTATTATATAGATGTAACGGAAGTAATTTTGCTGACCTGTTGAGAATGAAATGGACTGATATAAGAGGTAATTGTTTGGAGTTTTACCGGAAGAAGACAGAAACAACCAAGAGAAAAAACAGAAAGAAAATTTTGGTGCCTTTAACTGAAGAGTTAAAAAACCTTATTGATAAGATAGGAGACAAAAATAGTATTTACATTTTGGGTAAGTTAAAAGAAGGTTACACCGAAAAGATGTTTGATAACAAAAACCATAAATTGAAGGCTCAAATTAATGCTGAATTAGAATTACTCTCAAAGAAATTAAACTTATCCGTTCCCCTGAGAACTAAAACTGCCCGGGATTCCTATGCTACCACTCTAAAACGAGCCGGTGTTTCAAAAGACCGAATTGGTGAAATGATGGACCATTCAAGTTCATTGGTCACGGAACATTATTTAGCTAGTCTTGATAGAGATGAAGTTTTTGAAATAAATAAACACCTTTTATGAGGTGTTTTTTTTATATTTGCCCCACTTAAAAATAAAAGCCTTGTTTTTAAGCAAGATTTTAAGCAAGAATGATTGAGAAATGAGGGTGAATAATGATAAATAATGTAATCATTAAATTTATTAAAATCTTGAAGGTCAATGTTATCAAGTTATTATAGTTAATCTATCAATAACTCATAATCAGGTGGTCCCTGGTTCGAGCCCAGGTGGGACCACAAGTAAAAGACCTCGAAAAAAGAGGTCTTTTTTATTATACGTAAACCAAAAACGTTTTTTTTACGTTAGTATTGAAAATGATAGTTGTTTGTAAACAAATTGTCAATTGTTTACTACAATAATTAAAATATAAGACAAAAAATTTTGATAAAGAGATTTTTTTTTTACTTTTACGCCCTATGAAAATTGTCCCAAATAAGATAATAGTATTAATCGTCGGGTTGTTAAGTGTAAATTTTACATTTGCAGCACCAGATCCGCCAGAGCCAATACCACCACCACCGCCAGGTTTACCGGTAGATGGAGGTCTAATGGTTTTGTTTTTTGCGTCATTAATTTTTGCATTTTACAAAATATATACAATAAAAAAAGCTTCAAGATAATTGAAGCTTTTTTGTTTTAATAAGTTTATATTTATTTACTAGCATTCAATTTTGCTACATATTTTCCAATTACATCAAATTCTAAATTAATTTTTGTTCCAATTTTAAAACTTTTGAAATTGGTATGCTCAAAAGTGTAAGGTATTATGGCAACACTAAATTCATTGATTTTAGAATCTACAACAGTTAGACTAACGCCGTTAACTGTAATAGATCCTTTTTCAATAGTAATATTGTTTAATGCAGCATCATATTCGAAAGTAAATTTCCAACTTCCGTCTGTTTCTTCAACAGATTTACATAAACCAACTTGATCAACATGACCTTGAACAATGTGTCCATCAAGTCTATCTCCTAGCTTCATTGCGCGTTCTAAGTTTACAATGTCGTTTATTTTCCAATCACCAACATTTGTTTTGTCAATTGTTTCTTTTATAGCGGTTACAGTATAGTTATCGTTTTCTATTCCAACCACAGTTAGGCATACGCCATTGTGAGCAACACTTTGATCAATTTTTAGTTCGTTAGTTATGGATGAGGTAATAGTAAGATGAAGGTTTTCTTCTTCTTTTACAATGTCTTTTACTATTCCAAGCGTTTCTATTATTCCTGTAAACATTTGTCGTTTTATTTTACTAAATTTGCACTTCAAAATTAGCAATAAATAAGAAGAAGTCACTATGAAAAAAGCAGAAAATATAATCGTTGGAATTTCGATAGGAGATTTAAACGGTATTGGAAGCGAAGTAATATTAAAAACATTTGAAGATATTCGAATGTTAGAGTTGTGTACACCTGTAATTTTTGCTAATGTTAAGATTTTATCCTTTATTAAAAGAAACCTAAATTCTGAAGTTGCACTTCATGGGATTGATAAACTAGAACAATTAGTGAAAGGAAAAATTAATGTGCTTAATGTTTGGAGAGAAGGAGTAGATATTAATTTTGGTCAAAATGATGAAAACGTAGGTAAATACGCTATAAAATCATTTGCTGCTGCTACCGATGCTTTAAAAGAAGGATTAATAGATGTTTTAGTTACTGCACCAATTAATAAATATAATATTCAATCGGAAGAATTTAAATTTCCAGGGCATACAGATTATTTAGACAAGGAGTTGGAAGGGAATGCATTAATGTTAATGGTTCAAGACAATCTGAGAGTTGGGTTATTAACCGATCATGTCCCAGTAAATGATGTTGCTAAACATTTGACAGAAAAATTAATTTTCCAAAAAATAGAAACTATTAATTTGACTTTAAAACAGGATTTTAGCATAACTAAACCTAAAATTGCGGTTTTAGCTTTGAATCCTCATGCTGGTGATAATGGAGTTATTGGTAAAGAAGATGACGAAATTTTAAAACCCGCAATTAAAAAATTATTTGATAAAGGAATTTTTGCATTTGGCCCTTATTCTGCTGACGGTTTTTTTGGAAGTGGACAATATGAAAAGTTTGATGCTGTAATTGCAACCTATCACGACCAAGGATTAATTCCTTTCAAAACGTTGTCTTTTGGTAATGGTGTGAACTACACGGCAGGTCTAAACAAGATAAGAACTTCTCCAGATCATGGAACAGCTTACGAAATTGCAGGAAAAGGATTAGCAGACGCATCTTCATTCAAAGAGGCGGTTTATCTTGCGATTGACATCTATCACTCAAGAAATGAGTATTTAGAGTTGTCAAAAAACCCTCTAAAAATCAAAGAAAAACAATTAGAGACAAAAAAAGGTGCTTAACGCTTTTGATTTTACAATAAATTTATATCTTTGCACTCCCAAACCCGAATCTTCGGATGGGACAAATTGATGAAATGATGAAAGTTACAAATGAATTTTTAATTCCGTTTATTGGATTAAAGTTAGGAAAACATCAATTTGAATTTCAAATAAAGAAAAAGTTCTTTGATAGTTTTGATTATCACGAATATGAAGACTGTGATATCAAAGTAAATGTAGTTTTAGAGAAAAAAAGTACCATGTTGGAGCTTTCTTTCAAACACAAAGGATCAATTCATGTGCCTTGTGATTTAACTAACGAAATGTTTGACCTTCCTATAAAAGGTAAAATAAGATTAGTAGTTAATTTTGGAGAAGAGTTTAATAACGATAACGAAGAGTTATTGATTTTGCCTCATGGTGAGCATCAAATAGATATATCGCAATATATTTATGAAATGATTGTGCTTTCGGTTCCTTTAAAAAGGGTTCATCCAGGAATAAAGGAAGGAACTCTACAAACAGAAACACTCGAAAAATTAACAAAACTATCTTTAAAAGAACAGAAAAAAGAGAGTAAAAAAGAAGAAAATACAGACCCTAGATGGGACAAATTAAAGCAACTATTAACGGATAAATAATATAGTAAAATGGCACATCCTAAGAGAAAAATCTCCAAAACAAGAAGAGATAAGAGAAGAACACATTACAAAGCTACTGCAGCTACAATCGCAACTTGTCCAGTAACTGGAGAAGCACATTTATACCACAGAGCTTACTGGCATGAAGGTAAAATGTATTACAGAGGTCAAGTAGTTATTGATAAATCAGTAGTTGCTGCTTAATATATTTTTAAAATTACATTTAAACTCTCACGACCTGTGAGAGTTTTTTGTTTTTTATAAAATTTGATTATAACTAAATATTTTTTTGTAAATTCCACCTCTTTTAAAATTTGATTTATAAAGAGGTTATAAATAAACTATATGAGTAAAATTACAGCCGCAATTACCGCTGTTGGTGGATATGTTCCAGATTATGTTCTGTCTAACCAAGTATTAGAAACTCTTGTAGATACCAACGATGAATGGATTACTACTAGAACAGGTATTAAAGAAAGAAGATTGTTGAAAGAACAAGGGAAAGGAACTTCTTATTTAGCTATTAAAGCTGCCCAAGATTTGTTTAAAAGAGGAAATATTAATCCAGCTGAAATTGATTTGGTAATTATGGCAACAGCTACGCCTGATATGCCAGTAGCTACAACTGGAGTTTACGTTGCTACACAAATTGGAGCTGTGAATGCTTTTGCTTATGATTTGTCTGCTGCATGTTCAAGTTTTCTTTATGGTATGTCAACAGCAGCTGCATACATAGAATCAGGTAGGTATAAAAAAGTTTTATTAATTGGAGCAGATAAAATGTCTTCAATAATTGATTATACAGATAGAGCAACTTGTATCATATTTGGTGACGGTGGAGGAGCTGTTTTATTTGAACCTAATAACGAAGGATTAGGATTGCAAGATGAATTTTTACGTTCTGATGGAATTGGTAGAGAATATTTGAAAATTGATGCTGGTGGTTCTATTTTACCAGCTTCTAAGCAAACGGTAGAAAATAGTCAACATTTTGTTTTTCAAGATGGTAAAACTGTTTTCAAATACGCAGTTTCTGGTATGGCAGATGTTAGTGATAAAATATTACAACGTAATAATTTGACTAAAAATGATGTCGATTGGTTAATTGCACATCAAGCTAATAAAAGAATTATCGATGCAACTGCATCAAGAATGGAACTTGACGAAGAAAAAGTCTTAGTAAACATTCATAAATATGGAAACACAACTTCAGCAACATTACCTTTGTTGTTGAGTGATTTTGAACATAAATTTAAAAAAGGTGATAACCTTATTTTTGCTGCTTTTGGTGGCGGATTTACTTGGGGTTCAATTTACCTTAAGTGGGCATACAACAAACAATAAAAAACTATAACTTAAACAAATCAATTATGGATTTAAAAGAAATTCAAAACCTAATCAAATTTGTATCTAATTCAGGTGTTGCGGAAGTAAAATTAGAAACTGGTGATATTAAAATTACCATCAGAACTACTTTAGAAGGAAATACTCCTGATATAACCTATGTGCAACAAGCGCCAATGCAACAAGCTGTGCAACAATCGGCTCCAGTTCAACAAGTTGCAGCACCAGCGGCTCCTAGTGTACCTGCAGTAGATGAAAATGCAAAATATGTTACAATTAAGTCGCCAATGATTGGTACATTCTACAGAAAACCAGCTCCAGACAAACCAACTTTTGTTGAAGTCGGTTCTTCAATAGGTAAAGGCGATGTACTGTGTGTTGTTGAAGCAATGAAATTGTTCAATGAAATTGAAGCTGAAATCACAGGAAAAATTGTAAAAATTCTTGTTGATGATATGTCTCCAGTAGAATTTGACCAACCTTTATTCTTAGTTGATCCATCTTAATTTAGATTTTTAGATTTTTAGATTTTTAGAACCGTATAGATTTCTAATTATCCAAAAATCCAACAATCCAATTGTCTAATAATCTAAATTATAATAAGATGTTTAAAAAAATATTAATTGCCAATAGAGGTGAAATTGCACTACGTGTAATTAGAACTTGTAAAGAGATGGGCATAAAGACCGTGGCTGTTTATTCAACGGCTGATGCAGAAAGTTTGCACGTTAAATTTGCAGATGAAGCAGTTTGCATTGGTCCTCCACCTAGTAATTTATCTTACTTGAAAATGTCAAATATCATTGCAGCTGCCGAAATTACTAATGCAGATGCAATTCACCCAGGATATGGTTTCTTGTCTGAAAATGCTAAATTTTCTAAAATCTGTCAAGAACACGGAATTAAATTCATCGGTGCTTCTCCAGAAATGATTGACAAGATGGGAGATAAAGCTACTGCAAAATCTACTATGATTGAGGCAGGAGTTCCGTGTGTACCTGGTTCTGAGGGAATTTTAGATTCTTTTGAAGATGCTCAAAAAGTTGCTAAAGAAATTGGTTATCCAGTAATGATGAAAGCAACTGCTGGTGGTGGTGGAAAAGGAATGCGTGCTATTTGGAAAGAAGAAGATTTGCTAAAAGCATGGGAAAGTGCACGTCAAGAAGCTGCAGCAGCATTCGGAAATGACGGCATGTACATGGAGAAACTTATTGAAGAACCGCGTCATATCGAAATTCAAGTTGTTGGAGATTCTTATGGAAAAGCTTGTCACCTTTCAGAAAGAGATTGCTCTGTTCAAAGACGTCATCAAAAATTAACTGAAGAAACACCTTCACCATTCATGACAGATGAATTACGTCATAAAATGGGAGAAGCTGCAGTAAAAGCTGCTGAATATATTAAATATGAAGGAGCAGGAACAGTTGAGTTCCTTGTAGATAAACACAGAAATTTCTACTTCATGGAAATGAATACTCGTATCCAAGTAGAACACCCAATTACTGAACAAGTTATCGATTACGATTTGATTCGTGAACAAATTCTTGTAGCTGCAGGAGTGCCAATTTCTGGGAAAAATTATTTACCACAATTGCATTCTATAGAATGTCGTATTAATGCTGAAGATCCATATAATGATTTTCGTCCTTCGCCAGGGAAAATTACAGTTCTTCACGCTCCAGGCGGACATGGTGTGCGTTTAGATACTCACGTTTATGCTGGATATACAATTCCGCCAAATTATGACTCTATGATTGCAAAGTTGATTACAACAGCCCAAACACGTGAAGAAGCTATCAATAAGATGAAACGTGCTTTAGACGAGTTTTATATTGAAGGAATTAAAACAACTATTCCTTTTCATAGACAATTGATGGATGAACCAGATTATGTTGCAGGAAATTACACCACAGCATTTATGGAATCCTTCAAAATGAAAGACTTAGAATAATAGAATTTCAAACAATTCAGATTAAAAACCATTCGAATTAACGAATGGTTTTTTTTTGATTACTATTATATAAAAAAACCCGTTCAGTTACGAACGGGTTTTTAATTATCTAAAATAATTTAGATTATGCTTCAAAAGGAATTACAGAAACAAAAGACTTGTCGTCTGCTTTTTTCTGAAATTTCACAATACCATCAACTTTAGCATGTAAAGTATGATCGTTACCCATGTAAACATTTTCACCTGGATTGTGTTTAGAACCTCTTTGTCTTACGATAATGTTTCCAGCAATTGCAGCTTGACCACCATATATCTTAACGCCTAAACGTTTTGAATGTGATTCTCTACCATTCTTCGAACTACCGACACCTTTCTTGTGAGCCATGATGTATTGGTTTTTATAAGTTAATTACTCTTGGTTATCTTTCTTTTTAGCTTTTTTAGGAGCTTCTACCCCTTCAGTTTTTTCTGCTTTAGGAGCTTTAGCTTTTTTAGGAACTATCTCTTCTGTAGTTTCTACTACCGGAGCTGCTTCTTTTTTAGGAGCTGCTTTTTTTCCACCAGTAATACTAATTCCTTCAATAAGGATTTGAGTCAAATACTGGCGGTGACCATTTCTTTTCTTGTAACCTTTTCTTCTTTTCTTTTTGAAGATAATTACTTTATCACCTTTTAAGTGTTGTAACACTTTTGCTTCAACAGAAGCACCTTCTATAGCTGGGGCGCCTAAAGTTACATTTCCATTATCGTCTAATAAAAGAACTTTGTCAAAAGAAACTTTTGAACCTTCTTCACTAGCCAAACGGTGAACATAAACCTTTAAGTCTTTGCTTACTTTAAATTGTTGCCCTGCTATCTCTACGATTGCGTACATAACAAATTGTTTAGTTAATTTTTTTAAGGTTGCAAATATACAAATAAATATTTCTCATACAACCCATTTTTAAAAAAGTTTTCACTTATAAATCAATTGATTATATATTTTGAAATTTAAAGTTAAATACTTTTTTAAGTAGGAATAAAAAAATCTATTTTTGTGTAACAGAAATTGCAATTATTACACTAATTGTACTATCAACTAAAATTTATAATAGTTTTTATGAAAAAATCTTTAATCGCTTTAAGTTCAGTGCTTATGCTTGGAGGAACAGCTCATGCCCAAAAGGTTGCTTTTGAGGAATATGACTTAGCTAATGGAATGCATGTTGTTTTACACAACGATCAATCCGCACCTGTTGTTATAACTTCGGTTATGTATCACGTAGGTTCAAAAGATGAAAATCCTGAAAGAACAGGTTTTGCTCACTTTTTTGAACATTTATTATTTGAAGGAACTGAAAACATCAAAAGAGGTGAGTGGTTCAAAATTGTTACAGGAAATGGTGGAACAAACAACGCCAATACTTCTGATGACAGAACTTACTACTTCGAAGTTTTCCCATCAAACAATTTAGAATTGGGATTATGGATGGAATCAGAACGATTAATGCATCCTGTTATCAATCAAATTGGTGTTGATACTCAAAATGAAGTCGTAAAAGAAGAGAAACGTCTTAGAGTTGACAATCAACCTTATGGTAGCTGGATTGCTCAAGTAAAAAAGAATTTATTCAAAAATCATCCTTATCGTTGGGCAACTATTGGTTCTATGGAACATCTAGATGCTGCAACTTTAGAAGAATTTCAAGCGTTTAACAAAAAATTCTATGCTCCTAAAAATGCTGTATTAGTAGTTGCGGGTCAATTAGACATTGCAAAAACTAAAGAATGGATTGAAAAATATTTTGGACCAATTCCTGCTGGTGAAAAACCAGTTAAGCAAACATTTGTTGAAGAACCAATTACGCAACAATTAAATGCTAGATATGAAGATCCTAATATTCAAAAACCAATGGTGGTTGCTGCCTATAGAACACCATCAATGAAAACTAGAGATGCTAGAGTTTTAGATATGATTTCTACTTTATTGAGTGATGGAAAAAGTTCAAGATTGTACAAAAAAATCGTTGATGAGAAGAAAATGGCTCTTCAATTAAGTTCATTCAATTATAGCCAAGAGGACTATAGTTCTTACATGATTATCGGAATTCCTCAAGGTGAGTTTACATCTGCTGATTTAATTAAAGAAGCTGATGAAGAAATTGTAAAACTTCAAACAGAGTTAATATCTGAAAATGATTTGTTGAAATTGAAAAACAAATACGAAAATAACTACGTAAACGGAAATTCAAGTGTTGAAGGTGTTGCTGAAAATTTAGCTACATATTATATGTTGTATGGCGATATTAATTTAATCAATACTGAAATTGAAATTTATCGTTCAATTACTCGTGAAGAAATTAGAGATATTGCTAAGAAATATTTGAATCCAAATCAAAGATTGATTTTAGATTATGTTCCTGCAAAAGACAAAGCTGACTCAAACGAAAGTGAACTGGCGAAGCAAAATAAATAAACTTACACGAAAATGAGAAAATCACTAATTATATTATCAAGCTTGTTTTTAACTATCACTATGCAAGCACAAGACAGATCACAGCCGAAACCAGGACCAGCTCCTACTATTAACATTAAAAAACCAGTTTCATTTGTTTTACCAAACGGATTGAAAGTTTTGGTTGTTGAAGATCATAAATTACCTAGAGTTTCATTCAACCTTTCTATCGACAATGCTCCTTATGCTGAAGGCGATAAAAAAGGTTTAGATGAATTAACAGGTTCATTAATTGGAAATGGTTCTAAAACTATCAGCAAAGATGCTTTCAATGAAGAAGTAGATTTTTTAGGTGCTGATATAAACTTTAGTACAAATGGAGCATTCTCAAGCGGTTTGTCTAAATATTCAAAAAGAATTTTAGAATTAATGGCTGATGGGGCATTAAACCCAAACTTTACTCAAGAAGAATTTGATAAAGAAAAAGAAAAACTTATTGAGGGTTTAAAAACACAAGAAAAAAGTGTTCCTGCTGTTGCCGGAAGAGTTGAAAACGTATTGGTTTACGGAAAAAACAATCCAGCTGGAGAATATCTAACAGAGCAAACTATCAACAATGTTTCTTTATCAGATGTAAAAACTAATTATAGCACTTATTTTGTTCCAGAAAAGGCTTATTTAGTAGTTATTGGTGATGTTAAATTTAAAGAAACTAAGAAATTAGTTGAAAAACTTTTTGGTTCTTGGGTTAAAGCTAAAGCACCTCAAATTACTTATAACACTCCAAGTAACGTTCAATACACACAAATTAACTTTGTGGATATGCCAAATGCAGTTCAATCTGAAATTTCTTTAGTGAATACAGTAAATTTAAAATTATCTGACCCTGATTTCTTTCCAGTTATTGTAGCAAATCAAGTTTTAGGTGGAGATTTTAATAGTTATTTAAACATGAACTTACGTGAAGCTCATGGTTGGACTTATGGCGCTCGTTCTAATGTAGGTTCAAGCAAATACATGGCTAGTAAATTTAAAGCTAACTCACAAGTGAGAAACGCTGTTACTGATAGCGCTGTTGTTGAATTCTTAAAAGAAATTAAAAGAATCAGAACAGAAAAAGTTTCAGAGCAAACATTAAACGATGTAAAAGCTGGATATGTTGGAAGATTTGTAATGCAAGTTGAAAAACCTCAAACAGTAGCTCGTTATGCATTAAACATTGAAACAGAAGGTTTACCTGCAGATTTCTATGAAAACTATATCAAAAACATTCAAGCGGTAACTGCTGACGATGTTACAAGAGTTATGAATAAATATGTTCTTGAAGATAATTTAAGAATTATTGTTACAGGTAAAGGTTCAGAGGTTATTCCTGGTTTAGAACGATTGAAAATTCCAATGTTCTATTTTGATAAATTTGGAAATCCAACAGAGAAACCAGCTATGAAAAAGCCTACTCCTGTTGGAGTTACTGTGAAAACAGTTATGGATAATTATATCAAAGCTATTGGTGGAGATAAAGCTGTTGCAGCGGTAAAAACTATTTTCTTAACTGGTTCTTCAGAAATTGAAGGAGCACCAGCGCCATTATCTTATGTTGTAAAAAAAGACGTAAAAGGAAAAACATTATCTAAACTAGAATTAGTTGGAATGATGGAACTTTCTAAACAAGTTATAGGAGATACAAGTGGATATACTTCTTCTCAAGGTCAAAAGAAAGATTTAACTCCAGAAGAATTTGCTGAGAAAAAACCTTTAGCAACAACATTCGAAGAATTAGCATTAGCTAAAAAAGCTGACGTTGTTGTAGACGGAATAGAATCAATAAATGGGGTTGATGCTTATGCTATCAAAAATGGTAAAACCACTATTTACTATGATGTAAAAACTGGTTTAAAACTTTTATCATCAACAACATCTGAAAGAAATGGTCAAAAAATGACTTCTACAATTACTTTCAATGACTATAAAGATGTTAAAGGAATTAAAGTACCTCACAATATCATAATGTCTCAAGGTAGAGAAATTGATATCAAAATTTCTGATGTTAAAATCAACGAAGGTGTAACCGATGCTGATTTTCAATAATTAGATAGAAATAATTTAATAGTAAAAGACCGTTTCATTAATTTGAAACGGTCTTTTTATTTTTAAAAGCTATAACCTACTTCTTACTCGACAAATAAACTCCAATCAGAATAATAAATGCTCCAATAAATTGTATTGGTGTTAGCATTTCGTTGTCTAATAATCCCCAAAAGAAAGCCACAACCGGAATTAAATAAGTTACCGAAGTAGCAAAAACTGGCGATGACATTTGAATCAATTTAAAGAAAATAATATTTGCAATTCCAGTTCCAACAACGCCAAGAATAATTATGTAAATCATCGAATTTTGAACTTCTGCATTTTCTACAACAGATAAAAAGTCGGTTGAGAATAATACAATCAAAGCTGGAAGTAACATCACTAAAAAGTTTCCTGTAGAAATACTCAAAGGTTTAACATCGGATAAATGTTTCTTTAACAAATTCACATTCGTTGCATAACAAATGGAAGCGATAAGTACCAAAACAGTATACCAATAGTTTTGATTAGGATGATTCATTGCTCCATTGACAATAAGCAAAAGCGTTCCAATTAATCCAATGATTACGCCAAAAACTTGTGTACGTTTGAAACTTAAGCCAAAGGCTAATCCACCAATAATTAAAGTGTTTAAAGGTGTTAGTGAATTTAAAATTGAACTCACGGAACTACTAATCTGTGTTTGAGCAATAGCAAAAAGAAATGCAGGAATAAATGTCCCAAACAAAGAAGTTAACGCAATGTATTTCCATTGGTGTTGTTTGATTTCAGTAATGCTTTTAAATCCGATTATGATTAGGAATATAGCAGAGAAAATAATTCGTAACGAACCCAATTGCATTGGCGATAAACCAACCAATCCTTTCTTGATTAAAATAAAGGAACTTCCCCAAATCAAGGCAAGAACGGTTAAAAACAACCATTTTAATGTATTTGTTTGCATAGCATTTTTTTAGCACCACAAAATTGACATAATTTTATGAATTGTCGCATAAAAAAAGTTGTAATTTTGTAAAACAATTAAAAGTCAAAAAATTAAAAACATATATACAATGAGAATTTCTAAAGGAATCGTTGGTCTAGCATTGGCATCAGTGCTTTTTGTGGGATGTAAAAATACTGATAGCAAACCAACAGAAGTTAAAGAAGAAGCTACTGCCAAAAAAGAAATTGCAGCGGCAACTAAACCCGAAACTGCAACATTTCATATTGAAGGAATGACTTGCGCAGTAGGATGTGCTAAAACTATCGAAGAAAAATTAGCCGAAATGGATGGCGTTCAAAATGCAAAAGTAGATTTTGAAACAAAAACGGCTACTGTAAATTTTGATTTAGACAAATTAAAATCAGAAGATTTAGTAAAAGCAGCAGAATCTTGTGCTGATGGAAAAACATATAAAGTTTCTGATGTAAAACTTGGAAATAAAGCTTAATTATTATTTCAAATTAATAAAGAAAGGATTCGTATTGCGAATCCTTTTTTGTTTTACTTCCACTTCAACGATTCCATCAAATTTTGCATATCGTTTTTGATATAATCTGCAGCTGGCATTATCGAATCGTAATTTGGTTTGGCATAGAAATAAACAGAACCTGTCAAGAAATGTTTAGTACTATCGGTTACGTAAAATTGTGAGTTAGTTGCAGCATTTCCGCCAACGCGATAAAACATACCGTACACTTTTTTTTCATCGTTTATAAAAGGTTGTTCTAAGATGTCGTCAGCTTTAATGACGTGTTCGTAAGTTAGTTTTTGAGCATCACGTAGCAGTTTATCAATGTTGCCATTTACAGATTTATAAGTTAAATAAATCGTAGCTTTCATCTTCGGATAAGTTATCGTGAAACCACAATCAGTTTTTTCTTTTATCACAGCATCCGAATTAATATTGAAGGTAAACGGACAATGATTTTCAAAAGCAGCATATTCAGCAATTGGATAATCCAATCGTAATTGGCTTGAAGGTTTTGGTAACACATCGTCTTTACAACTTGTAAAAATTACTGTGCTAAAAGCTAAAGTCAATCCTACTATATAATGAAATGGTTTACGCATCAATGGTAACTTTTATTTGTTTAACTCGTTTTTTATCAACTACTTCTATGGTAAATAAGCAGTTTTCAAATTGTATTTTTTGTCCTTTCTTTGGGAAATTCCCTAATATTTCTAAAATAAATCCGGCTAAAGTTTCAGCTTCTCCTTTTCTTATTTCAAATAAATTTTCGTCAACATCAATAATTCTGTAGAAATCTTTTAGGTTAATTTTTCCTTCAAACAGGTAATTTCTATCATCTATTTGAGAAAAATTAATATTCTCATCATCAAATTCATCGCTGATATCACCTACAATTTCCTCAATAACATCCTCTAAAGATACAATTCCTGACGTTCCGCCATATTCATCAACCACAATGGCTAAATGACTTTTCATACCTTGAAAATCTTTCAATAAATCGTCTAGTTTCTTGTTTTCAGGAACAAAAAACGGTTCACGAAGTAAGGTTTTCCAATCAAATTCTTTCTTATTAATGTGCGGAATCAAATCCTTAATAAACAAAACGCCTTCTATATGGTCAATATTGTCTCTGTAAACAGGAATTCGCGAATATCCTTTTTCAACAATTTTTGGAAAAATTTCTGCAAAAGTTTCTTCAATATCTAGAGCAAATAAATCAATCCTTGGACTCATGACTTGTTTCGTGTCGGTATTTCCAAAAGAAACAATACCTTCTAATAGTTTTTGTTCTTCTTGAGATGTATCTTCTGTTGAAGTTAATTCTAGAGCTTGCGATAGTTGATCTACAGAAAAATTGGTTTTTTGTTTTCCTAATTTCTCTTGAATATAATTAGTAAAAGCTCTCATTGGCAAACTAATTGGCGAAAGCAATTTATCTAAAACAGAAAGCGGATAAGCTATAAACGAAGCAAATTTAATGTTATTTCGACTTGCATAAACTTTAGGTAAAACTTCTCCGAAAAGTAAAATTAGAAACGTGACTAAAATCACTTCAACAATAAATTTCAAAAGAGGTGAAGCAATAGTTGAAAAAACTTCATCAAGTGAAAAGGAAAATAAAATTACAATTGAAATATGAAGAAAATTATTAGCAACTAAAATAGTTGCCAAAAGTTTTTTAGGTTTCGAAAGCATTTGATTGACAACAATAGCTTTCGAAGGATTTTTTTGTTCTAAATCGGAAATATTTTTAGGTGTAAGCGAAAACAAAGCAACTTCAGAAGCTGCAACCATCGAACAACAAAAAAGCAAAATTATAATTCCAATGATGCCAAAAAGCATGTTGGTGTCAACGGTAGAAAATAATGTAAAACTGGGCTCTGGGTCCAAATTAAATTAAATTAGTTAAACATAATTAATAAGGCATATCATTTTCGATAGCCGAATTAGGTGCGTCAAAGTTACCGCTTTTAGGTTCAGATCCTGAAATTTGTTTGTTGCCTTCTGTATCTTTTTTTACTGTTAAAAAGGTAAACTCAGTAACTTGAATTTCTGTAGTATATTTAGTAGAACCATCCTCAGCTTGCCATTGGCGCGATTTGATTCTGCCTTCAACATATATTTTATCACCTTTCGTAAGGTATTTTTCACAAATTTCGGCAGCTTTATTTCTAACTACAAGATTGTGCCACTCAGTAGAAGTGATTTTTTCGTTGGTAGATTTATTGATATATACTTCATTCGTCGCCAATGGAAAACGCCCAATGCAGTTTCCTCCTTCAAAATAATGCATTTTAATATCGTCACCTAAATGACCGATAAGCATAACTTTATTTAATGTTCCGTTCATGATAAAACAAATTTAATAACCAAAATTACAAATTAAATAGAATATTTCTCAATAAAATTATAAATTACTATCGGAAAAGGATAATTTCTTAAGGAATTCAAGCTAATTCCATTCATTAATTTATTTGAAACTTCAACTTTATAAAAATTAATATGCAGTTTTTGATGTGATAATTTGTGAATAATCTGATTCTCATTATAAATTGAAATGTCTTTAATTTTTAAATCTGAATAGTTTTCATGGACTAACTTAGACAAAACATCAAAATCAATTTCATTTTCAGTTTCAATTACCGGAAATTCATATAAGTTGTGCCAAATTCCTTTTTCAGTTCTCTTATTAATTAATGTAGTTTCAGAATCATCCAAAAAAATCAAATAATTAAAATATTTATTTGTGACTTTAGTTTTTTTCAATTTTATAGGAAGTTCGGCAACTTTTTTCTTTTGCAAAGCAGCGCAACTACTATTAAAAATACAAATTTCACAATTAGGATTTTTAGGAACACATTGCAAAGCTCCAAATTCCATAATAGCCTGATTAAACTGCGCTGGATTATCATTCAGAATCAACTCTTTTGCTAAAGCAGTAAATTCTTTTCTAGCCGAACTTGATGCAATATCGGTTTCAACATTAAAATATCTCGCTAAAACTCGATATACATTTCCGTCAACCACAGGTACAACTTCATTAAAGGCGAAAGAAGCAATGGCGGCAGCAGTATATTCGCCAATTCCTTTCAGTTTTAACAAGTCGTTATAATTATTTGGGAAATTTCCGTTAAGGTCAAAAGCTATAATTTGTGCCGTTTTGTGCATATTTCTTGCTCGTGAATAGTATCCTAATCCTTGCCAAAGTTTTAAAACTTGCTCTTCATCGGCTTTCGCCAAATCAAAAACAGTTGGAAAAGCGTCCATAAATGATAAAAAATATGGCAATCCTTGGGCTACTCTGGTTTGCTGAAGCATAATTTCTGAGAGCCAAATTGGGTAAGGATGTGAGGTATTTCGCCATGGTAAATCACGTTTATTTTGTAAATACCAATGCAATAATGAGTTAGAAAATTCCATAAATAAGTTAAGATTAACAAAAGTATAACTTTATGTGATTAAATTTTAATCAATTATCCTTGAAATATTGTTTTTTTAATTCTTATATTTGCACACTCAAAAAAATACACATAATATTTAAATAGAAAGAAAATGACGAAAGCAGACATCGTAGCGAAAATTTCAGAAAAATTAGGTCTTGAAAAAGGTGATGTTCAATCAACAGTTGAAGCATTAATGGAAGAAGTAAAAACTTCTTTAGAAAATGGAGATAACGTTTATTTAAGAGGTTTCGGTAGTTTTATCATCAAAACTAGAGCTGAAAAAACTGGTAGAAACATTTCAAAAAATACTACAATTAAAATTCCTGCTCACAATATTCCTGCATTTAAACCTGCAAAAGTATTTGTTGAAGGAGTAAAAACTAAAACTGAAGTAGCAGTTTAAAAACTTATTTATTAATCACAAAAAATCAACCTATGCCAAGCGGTAAAAAAAGAAAAAGACATAAGGTAGCGACGCACAAACGTAAAAAAAGAGCGAGAGCTAACCGACACAAAAAGAAAAAGTAGTTTTAAACTACTTTTTTCTTTTTAAACGTTCATTGAAAACGAAATTTAGTAATCAGTATTCAGTCACAGTAAGCAGTCTGCTAACTGAAAATTACTACTGCTAACTAAAATTCACCGGGTAAAAACCTGTAAAAAATGTTTAATCCATCTGTAAATAAGATTTTAGACGTTAGATTTTAGATTTTAGATTGTATCTATTTTCTTTTCTCTTTTCTCTATTTTCTCAAAAAACAGATAAAAATTTACAACATGAATAAAGAATTAATCATTC
Organism: Flavobacterium chungnamense; assembly: GCF_039539165.1. Taxonomy (NCBI): domain Bacteria; kingdom Pseudomonadati; phylum Bacteroidota; class Flavobacteriia; order Flavobacteriales; family Flavobacteriaceae; genus Flavobacterium; species Flavobacterium chungnamense. The sequence continues at coordinate 145,258 of NZ_BAABCS010000021.1, read as the reverse complement.
GCAAGGATGACAATGCTGTAGATTTTGCCTTATTAAAAGATGGAAAACTAATTGAATTACACAAAGAAGAAGAAAAAAAGAACAGTTTTGCTGTAGGTGATATTTTTATTGCCAAAATCAGGAAGCCTGTCGCTGGATTAAATGCAGCTTTTGTAAATGTTGGCTACGAAAAAGACGCCTTTTTACATTATCACGATTTAGGTCCGCAATTAGCTTCTTATTTGAAATTCATTAAACTTGTAAGCGCAGGTAAAATAAAAGATTTCTCCCTAAAAAACTTTCAGTTTGAAAAAGAGATTGATAAAGATGGTGCCATATCAGATATTCTGAGCGCCAATCAATCTGTTTTAGTGCAAGTGGTTAAGGAACCAATTTCTACCAAAGGTCCAAGAATTAGCTCTGAGCTTTCTTTTGCCGGTAGATATTTAGTTCTTGTCCCTTTTTCTGACCGAGTTTCTGTTTCTCAAAAAATAGAAGACAAAGCCGAAAAAGACCGATTGAAAAAATTGGTACAAGCAGTCAAACCAAAAGGATTTGGCGTTATTGTGAGAACAGTAGCAGAAGGCAAAAAAACAGCCGAACTAGAAAAAGATTTGCAAAACCTAAACGATAGGTGGCTTGCAATGTGTAAGAAATTACCAACTGCTCATCATCCTTCTAAAGTGTTAGGAGAACTTAACAAAGTTTCCTCAATGCTTAGAGACATTTTCAACGATACTTTCACCGGTATTCAAGTAGATGATGAAGAGTTGTACCAAGAAACGAAGGACTATATAGCCGAAATAGCACCTTCAAAACAAAATATGGTGAAGCTTTATCAAAATAAAGACCTTCCTATTTTTGAGAAATATCATATAGAGCGTCAAATAAAAACCTCATTCGGACGAACAGTTTCCATGAGTAAAGGAGCTTATTTGATTATAGAACATACAGAAGCGCTTCACGTTATCGACGTAAACAGCGGAAATCGTTCTAACAAGGCAACCAATCAGGAAGATACTGCTCTAGAAGTGAATATGATTGCCGCAGCAGAAATTGCACGTCAGTTAAGACTTCGCGACATGGGTGGAATTATTGTAGTCGATTTTATCGATATGCAAAATCCTGAAAATCGTCAAGTTCTATACAATTTCTTGAAAGAAGAAATGGAAGATGACAAAGCTAAACACAAGATCTTACCACCAAGTAAATTTGGATTAGTTCAAATTACTAGACAAAGAGTAAGACCAGAAGTAAATATTGAAACAAGGGAAGAAAATCCTAATAATTTGAGTAGCGATGTAGATGCGCCAATCCAAATTATAGATAAGATTACTTTTTCACTTGAAAAAATCATGAAAGACCACAAGAAAGTAAAACTTAACGTTCATCCTTTCGTGGCAGCATACCTTAAAAAAGGTTTTCCATCAATACGTTCAAAGTGGTTCTTTGAACATAAAAAATGGGTGAAAATCATACCTCGTGACGCTTACACGTACCTAGAATATCACTTTTTTGATAATCAAGGAAAAGAAATTAAATAAGAAAAACCGCCTTTCGTGAGATTGGCGGTTTTTTTGTGCTTTTTATTTTCGAATTAAATAAGTTAATCCCTCACAAACTCGACCTTTCTATTAATTTCATTACCAAATTCATCTACAACCGTGATGTAATGAAAACCGGTGTTGGCTTCAATTTGCATTTCGTGAAACGTTTGGGTTTCGCCTTTGTAAATGTTGTCAACATACCAAAAAAGTTTGGCTTCTTTGTTGGAGTGCGCCACTTTTAGAATTACAGGTTGCACTTTACTTTGGAAGTTTTTGGTTAGATATATTTTGCTATTCGTTTTCGGATAAATAAAATCCATCGAAGCTTGTTGCGTTGGCGTACAATCAGCCCGAAATGGTGGCAATGGCATATAATCTATGTGTTGACTTTTGTAATACCATTCCATAACTGGTGGCAAAACAAACCATTTTTTAGTGACAATATTATCTACATTTTCGCAACTGCTGTTTACTCGATATTGTTGTGAAGCATCCAAATGCACCAATTTATGATACGGACAAATACTGGTTTTTTTACCATTTTTAGGAATCAATTGATTGGTTTTCGGGCAATCATCTTGTGCTAAATGACCACTTTTAGTGCAAACATCGGCATATTCTAAATCATTCAATGGCGGACTAAAAAACGCTTTTCGTGGCAATAAATTAAAAACATCAAACAATATTGGTGCAGCACTGTCAACGCCTGTCAATTGTGGTCTACCTTCGCCAGAAGCATTGCCAACCCAAACGCCAACTACATATCTAGAATTGGTTCCAATTGCCCAAGCATCACGATTTCCAAAACTTGTTCCTGTTTTCCAAGCAATGTCTAAGGATGAATCGTAGAATCGCCAAGCTTCATCGCCTTCTGGACGATTAACTTCTTTCATGGCGTTGTAAGTCAAATAAATGGAACCAGCACCAAGTATGGGTTTTTGATTGGTTTCATCGCCATAATCTTGTTCAAATCCGTTTACGAAATTCAGTTCGGCAAATTCATTATTTCGATATTTTCCTTTTGTTTTATTGAAATAATTTACGGTTGAAGATAAATTAGCATACGTTCTACACAAATCCCAAAGATTACTTTCGGCACCACCAAGAATGAGCGATAATCCATAATGATCTGGTCGTTTATTGATGTTTTTCAGTTGGAATTTTTGAAGCAATTCATAAAAATTATTCACGCCGTGTTCTTGTAACATCAAAACCGCTGGAATATTTAACGAACGAGATAACGCTCGTTGTGCTGGAACTGCGCCATCAAACGTCAGATTAAAATTCTGTGGCGCATAACCCGAAATTTGCGTTGGAATATCAGCAACTAACGTATTGGGAAGAAGTTCACCCGAATCTAACATCGACGCATAAAGCAAGGGTTTCAAAATACTTCCTGTGCTTCGTGGTGCCGAAATAATATCAACATCTTTATCGTGATCTTTATCGGTTGGAGCATTTCCAACATAACTGATTACGTTACGATTTTGAATGTCAATTACCATTATCGCCAAATTGTGAACTTCATTTTGCTTGTATTGATTGTAATAATAAGCAGCAATTTGGTTCACACGATTTTGCAACGAAATATCAACCGTAGTTTTAATACGTTTTCCTTCGTCTGATTTTGCAACTCGTTGTAATAAATGAGGTGCAATTTGCGGAACATTATAAGGTTTTTGTGGCAACGGTTCTTCAATTGACAATTGATATGTCATTTTATCAATTACTTTTTCGTTATATAATTTCAGTAAAAGTCTATTGCGTTTTTTAAGTAATTTTTGTTGGTTTTTACCAGGATAAATTAAACTTGGAGCATTTGGTAAAACCGCTAAAGTAGCCGTTTCTGCCCAAGATAATTGATGTGATTGTACTCCAAAATAACGCCAAGAAGCCATTTCTAATCCAACTACATTACCGCCATAAGGTGCATGAGCAGCGTACAATTCTAAAATTTTTTCTTTAGAATGACGAAACTCCAATCGGGTTGCGAGAATGATTTCTATTACTTTTTCAAAATAGGTACGTTTTTTATTTTTTCGAGATAAACGAATTACTTGTTGCGTCAAGGTACTTCCGCCACGAACTACTTTTCCTGCGCTTCGATTTTGTTGAATAGCTTTAACCATCGCAACAGGATTAAAACCCCAATGATGATTGAAATGCTCGTCTTCAAAATACGTTATACATTTCTTGAACTTATCTGGAATACTATCTTTTGAAGGAAAACGCCATTGTCCATCGCGCGCAATTTTTGCAGCTAATAATTCGCCATCACTACTTTCAATTACTGTGGAATAAGGTTCTTCAAAAAGTGTTCTTGGCAATGAAAAATAGTAAACCACAAGAAGAATAAATGCAATAGCAGATTTCTTTTTGTTGGTTTTGATGTATTTTAAAATGCGTTGAAGAAACGCTTGGAGTTTTTGTTTCATTTTTGTTTTAAACCACAAAAGGCACAAAAGATTTTAACTTTTTAGATTTAGAATTATAGAAGACACAAAGAAAGCTAGAAATTTCTTTTGCTTTCTTTGTGTCTTTTGTGTTTAAAAAAATTACTTCACCACTTCAACCCATTGACCTTTAGTTCGAGCCAAGAATTCATTGTCATACATAGCTTCACATTGTAATCCTGGCAAGTAATATTTACCTAGGTATGAAGCATTTAACAAGATTTTGAATGTTCTTGTTTCGCCACCACGAAGACTGAAATAGTAATTGGCTCTATCATCACGAATGTCAATATAATCAGCAACATTAGAAGTTGATTCACCAAATTCAGTGTATCTTGTATTTACAATTTCGAATCCTGATGGTAGAATTTGCGAAAGCGCAATGTTATTTACATATTCATTTTTCTTATTTGAAATTGTAACTTCTGCAATGAATTCTGTGCCTTGAGCAATTTTGGTAACCGAGATTGCTTTACCTTTTCGGTCTTTGAAAACTACATTGGCAGACACATTATTTTGAACTACATTTTCTTTTCCAACAGGAAGAATTCCGCTATTTAGAACACGAACGAATATCGTATTATTCTTGTTGTTCTTAATAGTAACAGAGTTAGTACCTGAAACTAAAGATAATTTTCGTTGCGCAACTGTTTTATTGGTATTAATTACTACCGATTTTCCTCCATTCGTATATTGAACAGAAACACCTTTGCTACCATTACTTTGTGCAAATTTTGACATGGCGTATAATCCGTAAGCAGTTGTTTGTGTGCTCATCCATTGATTGCTTGATAGATTTTTTGCCAATTTGGTTGCCATTGCAAAAGCTTTTTGTTTTTGACCTAATAATACTAAAGTTTCTAAAGCCATGGCACGATTTCTTTCATTTGAACCATAATAATAGTAATAACCATCTTCATTCTGTTCGTCAATCATTGATTTGCTTAATAACGCTAAACCTGCCGAATTTTGTTTGATAATAGCATAAGTTGCAGCCAAACGCAATCTACTTTCGTTAGATATTCCAACCGTTTCACGAAGTCTGTTCATCGAAGCTAAATCGGCTGAACCTGCAATAGCTAATGTGTAAAGACGATAAGCTTGTGCAAAATCGTTACCATATTGTTTTTCAAAACGCCATTGTTTTGCCATTTTCTTTTGATAGGAAATCCATTTATTTTTGAAAGAAATCGGTAAAACATAGCCTTTTTTCTCCGCTTCAATTAAGAAATGTCCAGCATAAGATGTTCCCCAATCGTCGGCTTCGGTATTGCCTGGCCAATAAGCAAATCCTCCATTCGCCACTTGGAAATTTCCTAATTTTTGGATTCCTCCTGTTACATTTTTCTGAATTCTTTGTTTGTAAGTTGCGTCTAAATCCATTACATCATTCAAATACAATTGTGGAAAAACAGACGATGTAGTTTGTTCCACACAACCATGCGGATATTGAATCAAGTAATCTAATCTTCGGCTAAAATCAACTGTTGGAACCGATGAAACTTCCATTTTGGATTTGTTACTTCCAGCTACGCCAAATAAATCCCAAGAGATTTTTTTAGAACTATTGGGTTCAATAATAATATCGGTGTATGTTGTGGTTATTGGATTTGGATTCATCACATCAATTTCAACATCATAAGTAGATTTCTCTTTTCCTGATGTGGCGATGATTTGCACTTTTCCAATTCCGGTTATGTTTCCAACACTTAAATTGAAATACACCATTTTTTCGTCTGGTTCTGTGAATTTTACAATTTGACTTGCTTTTCCAAGAACTCTAACAGCATTATTAGTTTTAATTTGAAGTGTTACATTCTTAATGCTTTTCTCTGTTGCAAAAAGCGTTACAGGAATCGTAACATTTTCTGAAGGAGAAATTTTTCGTGGCAACGAAGCCAAAACCATCAACGGACTTTTTACTTGTGTAGCTTTTTCAGCCATTCCATAAGCGCTATTTTCTTTATTGGCAGCAACAACCATAGTACGAACCGAACCAATATATTTTGGAAGTTTAATTTGATGCGTTTTAGAATCGCCTTTTCCTAATTCAAATGGACCGAAATACATCACAACTGGTTTGAAACGATTGGCCTTTTTAGCTTTTCCGCCACCTAAATCGGCATCACCACCAATGGCAAAAACCTGATTTACTTTTCCGCCATAAGCACCAATTACATCATCATAAATATCCCAAGTTCTAACACCTAACGCTTCGCGAGTATAGAAATTATCCCAAGCATTTGGAGTTTTGAAACGCGTTAAATCCAACAAACCTTCATCAACAACTGCAATAGTATAAGTCATCGCTTTGCCTTGTTTTTCAGATACTTTTACATTTACCGTTTGTTCTGGACGAAGCACATCAGGCATTGAAATTTGTGGTTCTAAAACCGTATTTTTATCGACAACTTCAATTGGAACAATTCCATACATTCTTATTGGCGAATCGTTTTTGGTAGATGCGTGTGGCTGTAAAAGCGTTACATTGATGTAAACATTTGGCGCCATTTCACCAGTAATCGGTAATTCGACAGTAGTTTCACCTTTTTTGGTTTTTGCCCAAAGCGTTTTCACGACTTTAGTTCCGTTTTCTACAGAAATTAAAGCTCTTCCGCCTTCACTTGATGGGAAGAATATTTTGGCAGTTTCACCAACGGCATATTTTTCTTTATCGGTTGAAAAACGTAACATTGTCGCTGCTTTTCCATCTTCATTTTTAGAACGAGCTGACCAATATGGTGAATCTATATAAACTCTTGTTCCTGTGGCGTGACCATCATTTGGATCGGAAACACGAACTAAATAATTACCCCAATCGTTTTCTGGAACCACAAACGAAATGCTTGTTTTTCCTGAATAATCGGTTGAAACTCTAAAGTTTTTGTAAGCAATTGTTGAAGTTGACGAACTATAATTTGACAAATTATCATTAGAAGCATCCCACCACCAACGAGATTCTAATTTGTAAATACGCACATCCAAATTCTGAACTGATTTTGGTTTTCCGTTTTCGTTTACAGCGACAATATCAAATCGGTTGGCTTTTCCAGTTTCTAATAATCCATATTTGTTTGGTTGTGGCGCTTTCACACCAATATAAGTTTGGTACGGAGAATAAGTTGTCGAAGCGACATCAGTAGAAACATCGCCACCTTGTTCGTAAACTTTTGTGATAAAAGCGGCTTTCAACATTCCTGGTGCTTGACCTTGCAATGTTGGTTTTATCGGAATGGATGCACGACCATTTCCATCAACTTTACCTGAAAAAATATTGATTTCTTCCGTTGAAAAACTTCTTGTCGGATCATCAAAAACATATTTGTCAAATCCTTTGAACGTTGTAACTTGTTGTGAGAATTTGGCTTGAACTTCGGTTTTTAAATCTTTTGCAATAGCACCATGAAGCCATAACACTTGTATGTTATTGACATTGTTTTTGCTTGTAGAAAGCATCGTTCCATTAAAACTATTTTTAATTTTTAAACGATTGGGTTTTATGGTTTCAATTTTGATGCTTTTGTAAAAACGAGCGCCACCAACACTTACCACAGCTTCCCAATTTCCTGTTGGCGCATTAGATTGTGTTGGAACAATGAATTTATAATGACTTAAAGCCGTTCCTTTTTGAACCGATTGATACACGGTTTTTCCACTTGGATCGTTTACTCTAATTTTTATCGGATGATTTTCTGGTAATTTATTGGCGTTATCATTTAAAATGAATGACAGATACAACGAATCGCCTGGACGCCAAACGCCACGTTCACCATATAAATATCCTTTCAAACCTTTTTGCAACGTTTCGCCTGAAACATCAAAATCACTTACAGATAAAGATAATTCGTCGTCCAATTTCACGTAAGTGCTTTGGTCGCCTTTGGTAACAATTGCGAAATAGGCAATTTTCTCTAATTGGAACGATGCCATTCCATCGCCATCAGTACTTGAATCAGCAATTTTTTGTTGTTGGTAATTGTATAAAGTTACGGTTGCGCCCGAAACGGGATCAGTAGAAACGATATCACTAACGGCAATAACTACCGATTTATCTGTTCCACGTTTAGCAATTACACCTAAATCGGTTGCTAAAATATTGGTTCCAATGGTTGTGTTGTTGTAATAATAATAGTCGGTGCATGGATCAAGACTTTCTCTGTAATCATAATCTTCTTCATAGTAGTAATAGTCGTAATTATTGCCGCTATAATTGACGTCGTCTTCGTTTTCTTCCTCAGAATCTTGATTTTCTTCTTCGTTATTTGGCGTTTCATTTCCGCATTTGTAAAGTGAATATTTCTTTTTGAATGAAAATTCCACACGATAAATCGCACCTGGTTCTGGAGTTACAATTTTAGAAATATCTAAAGCGTAGGTATTCCATTTGGTATAATCAAGAAGATTATTTTGTTTTAATTCGATGGTTTTTTTGGCGACCGATTGTCCAACTTGTTTTAAATTTCGAGTTCCGTTAAGTTCATTATTTTGCAAAAATTGCATGATGTTGTTTTTGTAGATTTTGTACACTTTTACATCAACAGCATTCAAATTTGCCGCTTGAAAATTGATTTTTAAATTGTTTGAACTTGGTAAAATCGTTCCACTTTTTACTAATCGAACCGCTGGTTTTATTTGTTCAAATTGTAATTTTTCAGAATAATTTTGTTTCATTTTGTAGCCGTATTCGCTTTCAATTCCTTGAAAAACTTCGACTAATTTTGTTCCAGCAAAGGATTGAACATTAGATTCTTCTTCTACAGTTTCAACAACTGGTTCTACATAAGCAACAGCTGAATCGACAGCAACAGCTGCTGTATCAACGGCAACGGCAGCAGCTTCAACTACAACAGCGGCAGAATCAACAGCAGTAGTTACACTTTCAGTAATAGTTTCTGCAGAATTTCCTTTATCTACTTCAGAATTTTTAGCTTCGTTGCTGAAAAACACTTTCAAAACGTTGCCCATTGTGGCAAATTTCAAATTGTTAGTGTTTTCAATTGCGATTAATCCTTTAAAATCTTGATCTCTTTTTAATGGATCAGAGAAGTTTATTAATAAAGATTGGTTGTTTTCGTCACCAATTTTAATATCTAAAACTTTGAATTGATTTTTACCTGGAATTGGATATTGTACTTCGCCTTCTTGCTCAATATCTGCATCATCGCCATCCCAGGCAATGGTAATTTCGCTGTCGTCATCGAAACGTTTTATTTTGTCGATTGTAAATTTGAATTCGGTTGAAGTACTTGTAGCTTTATCAAAAATAATTTTTAAATCATCATCATTTTGAGTTGATTTCAACAATTTTTGAGCGTCTTCAAAGGAAAGATTGTCAGCAGTTTTAATCGTTCCATTTAAATAATAAGTGTCTCTGTCATAGGATTGTAAATCTAATGTATTGACAATAAAATCTTGCTTAATAGTTTTAATCGAGAACTTAAAATCCTCTAATTCTTTTGGTGTCTTATCATTGATTTGCGAAAGGTGAAGCGTAATTTGATACAAAGTATTTTGTTCCAATTTGTCTTTTGGAATAAAAGCAATGGTATTGTTAGAAAGTGCCACCACTTTTCCTGAAACACTTGGAGAAATATCGAACAAATCTTCGTCTAATTCTTGGTTGGGTTTCCAATCACTTTTATTGAAAGCCAATTGCACACGAATATCGGAACTGACCGATACAAAACCAGAAGAAAAACTCGATATATAATCCTTGTATAAAGTGAAGTCGGAATCAAAATCGGCAGCCGATTTTTTAGAACAAGAATGCAATACAAAGATTGCAAGAAACAAACCGATTAACTTGCTGGTTTTCATATGTTTTTTGGAATTATTGGTTAGAACTTTTTGACTTGAAAAAATGCTTTTTTAACACTTTCAATTAATGCTATAACAGAAATAAATTTTAAATATTGTAGTAAATGTAAAATAATTTTTTGGACAATTTTTCTTGTAAAAAAAGGAATTTTTCTACTTTCTTTTTTCGGCAAAAAAACGCTTCATTAAGTCGCCACATTCTTGAGCTAAAACACCATGATTTACTTGAGTTTTTGGATGTAATTTGGTTCCTAAAGTTAGAAATCCACGTTGTTCGTCTCTAGCACCAAAAACAATTTTAGAAATTTGACTCCAATACAATGCACCAGCGCACATTTGACATGGTTCAAGCGTAACATATAAAGTGCAATCTTTCAAGTATTTTCCTCCAAGGAAATTGGCAGCGGCAGTTATCGATTGCATTTCGGCATGAGCCGTGACATCGTTTAATAATTCAGTCAGATTATGACTTCGAGCAATTACTTTGTTATCAATTACAATAATGGCGCCAACAGGAATTTCACCTTTTTCAAAAGCAGTTTCGGCTTCTTGCAAAGCTTTTTTCATGAAGTATTCGTCGGTGAAAATGTTTTCCATTAGGCAAAAGTACAATTTTGATGTAATTTTTCGTTATAATTGTATAGTCAACATTTTATTATGGAAAATAAATTTAAAATTACTGTTCCAAAACCTTGTCATGAAGATTGGAACGCCATGATTCCTTCGGATAGAGGAAGATTTTGTAAAGCTTGCACAACCCAAGTTGTTGATTTTACAAACATGAGTACAGATCAAATTAGAGATTATTTGTCTAAAAACACTAATGTTTGCGGACGATTTAAAAACGAACAATTGGATTCGGTTATCATTCAAATCCCTAAAAGTGTTATATTTTCTCAAGTTCATTTTCAAAAAATGTTTATGTTGGCTTTGTTGATTTCGATGGGAACAAGTTTATTTAGTTGTCAAAATTCTGATGGAATTAAACAGAAAATTGAAACGGTTGAAGTTGTTGAGGAAGAACCAAGGATGACACTTGGAATTATTTTACCACCTAAAGATTCAATTAATAACAAAGTTGAAAGTTATCAGAAAAGAAATAAAGAAAAGAAGAATTTAAGTAGAAACAATATAGAAAATGAAAAGATTATAGAAGCAAAAGATAGTTTAAGACAAATTATTGAGGCAGATTATGTATATGGTATGCCGGGAATTACAGTTTATCCTGAATATGCTGGAGGATTTAAGATGCTTGATAAATTTGTCAAAGAAAACTATATATTTCCTAAAAAAGTTAATAGAAAAGAAGGCAAAATAGTTGTTTCATTTGCTGTAAATAAAACTGGAGAACTTGAGGATTTTAAAGTTAAAAATGACATCGGTTTTGATGCTGGAAATATTTTGATTGAAGTTTTGAAGAAAACACCAAAATGGTATCCAGCAGAATTTCAAGGAAAAAAGCAAATTGTATATTATGATATGGAACTTAATTTGATAAATGATACGATTGATAAATTTTTGAGCAAAAAAATTATTGCTAAAATTGATAAAATAGAATTAATAAGAATTACAAAATTTGACCATTAAAATTGTAATTTTGCTTTTTATTTTCAAATGAAAAGCAACCTACTTCAAAACATCAATAATCCATCCGATTTAAAAAAATTGGAACCATCGCACTTACCACAATTGGCTAAAGAATTGCGTGATTTTATTATTGATGTAGTTTCTGTAAAAGAAGGACATCTTGGTGCAAGTCTTGGTGTGATTGAACTTACAATTGCTTTGCATTATGTTTTTGATACACCAAATGATTTATTGGTTTGGGATGTTGGTCATCAAGCGTATGGACATAAAATTCTAACAAAAAGAAAAGATATTTTTCACACCAATCGTCAACTTGGAGGCATTTCTGGATTTCCAAAACGTAGCGAAAGTGTTTATGATACTTTTGGCGTTGGACATTCGTCAACCTCTATTTCGGCTGCTTTGGGAATGGCTATTGCTTCTCAGCTGAAAGGTGAAAATAAACATCATATTGCTGTAATCGGTGATGCTTCAATTGCTAGCGGAATGGCTTTTGAAGGATTAAATCACGCTGGAGTTACTGATGCGAATTTGTTAGTAATTTTGAATGATAATGCTATTGGAATTGACCCAAGTGTCGGTGCCTTGAAAAACTACTTAACTTCTGTTAAAGAAGGAAAAAATCCGAAGCAGAATAACATGATTAAGTCGTTGAACTTTGATTATTCTGGACCAATTGACGGACATGATTTTGAAGCTTTGATTTCCGAATTAGAACGTTTGAAAAAAGTAAAAGGACCAAAATTTCTACATATAATTACCACAAAAGGTAAAGGTTTACAACAAGCCGAAGAAGACCAAGTAAAATATCACGCACCAGGAAAATTTGATAAAACAACTGGTGAAATTCATCCGAAATCGGAAGAACATTTACCACCTAAATTTCAAGATGTTTTTGGTTGGACTTTAGTTGAATTAGCTACAAATAATTCAAAAATTATTGGAATTACACCTGCAATGCCAAGTGGAAGTTCGTTGAAATTTATGATGGATGCTTTTCCAGAAAGAGCTTTTGACGTTGGAATTGCCGAACAACATGCAGTAACTCTTGCGGCTGGAATGGCAACGCAAGGAATGGTGGTTTTTTGCAATATCTATTCTACATTTTTGCAACGCGCTTATGACCAAGTGATTCATGATGTGGCTTTACAGAATTTACCAGTGATATTTTGTTTAGACAGAGCAGGATTAGTCGGAGAAGATGGTGCAACACATCACGGTGTTTTTGATTTGGCATATTTGCGATGCATTCCGAATATGATAATTTATGCTCCAAAAGATGAAATTGATTTGCGAAATATTCTGCATACAGCTTCGTTAGGACTAAATCATCCGATTGCAATTCGTTATCCTAGAGGAAGAGGAAAATATCCAAATTCAAAATTCAAAATTTCAAATTCAAAATTCCAGAATATTGAAATAGGTAAGGCGCATTTGCTGAAAAGAGGAACTAAAACAGCCGTTTTATCTACAGGTTTTATTGGAAACAATGTGGCTTTAGCTGTAGATAAAGTTTCAAATTATGAAGCAATTGCACATTATGATTTTGGATTTGTAAAACCATTGGACGAAACGATGTTACATGAAATTTTCAATTCATTTGAAACTATTATTACTATTGAAGATGGTATAATTAAAGGTGGATTTGGTTCGGCAATTATGGAATTTGCCTCTGAAAATAATTATAAAAACACCATAAAAACGCTCGGGATTCCTGATGATTTTATCGAACACGGAACGGTGGAAGAATTGCAACAAATTTGTAAAATTGACGTTAAAAGTTTAGAAACACTTTTTTCTACTATTTGATTTTACGATTTTTGCATAACTTTTAATTTTTTTGTCATGAGATTCTTCCTCAAATCATCTGTAGTTTTAATTTTGCTACTTACACAAATCACTTTTTCTCAGGCAATTCAAACTAAGTTACCAGATACTATTTCTCATTGGGAAAAGAAAAATGTGGTTGGTTTGGATATTAGTCAAATAGCATTTATGAATTGGAATGCTGGAGGGAATAGTTCAGTTTCTGGTTTATTGAAAGGTAATTTTGTTAGAAAATACACTACAGACAATGTTAGATGGGTTAATGAGATGATATTTAAGTATGGTGTAAATAAACAAGATGGTGTTGAACTTAGAAAAACGGATGATGCTTTTCAATTAAATTCTACTTTTGGGTATAGACAAGACACTATTTCAAATTGGTATCATTCAGCTAAACTAAATTTTAGTACACAGTTTACTGATGGATATTCATACCCAAACACTGAAAAAGCTATTTCAAAACCTTTTGCACCTGCTTATATTTTTCTTGGAATTGGTGCAGAATATTCCAACAAAGAAAAAAAGATTAATGTATATATTTCTCCTCTGACACAAAAAACAACTTTAGTTTTAGCTCGAGAATTGGCAGCTCAAGGTGCTTTTGGTGTTTCTAAAGCTGTTTATGATGATAATGGAAATATGGTTAGTGAAGGAAAAAAATCTAGAACAGAATTAGGTTTCTTAGTAACAAGTGGTTACAAAAAAGAAGTTTTTAAGAACATAATAATTGAAAACAGATTGAATTTATATTCAGATTATATAAACAAGTTTGGAAATATTGATGTTGATTGGCAAATGCAATTTGATTTAGTTGTAAATAAGTATGTTAGGGCTAATATTGGAGCGCATTTAATTTATGATGATGATATCAAGGCAAAAGAGGAAATAGATAATATTCAAGTAACTGTTGGTCCAAAAGTTCAATTAAAACAAATGTTGGGAATAGGAATAATTTATAATTTTATATAAATAAAAAGGCTTTCATTAATTTGAAAGCCTTTTAAATTTATATTAATTACTATTTAGTTTTTAATAATTTTTTGAGTGAAGTTAACATTGTCACCATTCACTTTTAAAATGTACATTCCAGATTGTAAATTGTTTAAGTTTAATGATTTCTCAGTATTGAAATCTTCATTTTTATATTCACTTACAATTCTACCATTTATATCAATAACTTGAATATTTACTTTTCCTACGTAGTTGTCGATTCTTACATTAAGGAATCCATTTGTTGGATTTGGATAAATTCTGAATAATTCATTATTTTCAAAATAATCTACACTTAATGTACAATTAGGTCCAGGAGCAAAAGCTGTAAAGTCTTCTATTTGATCATCACAATCTTGATTACTTCCTGCAGATGCATTTAATCCAACACCTCTTCTTCTGAAAACTTCAGCAATTAAGCAATAATCTTGTCCACCAGTTGTTGCTTGATCTGCCGCAAATAAAGCATCTCTTGCTGACACGACTGTAGGGCTACAAGGTTGTAGTTTAAGACCATCAATAACTAATCTCATTACTTTGTTGTTTCCACCTGTACCTGTATATTTATTATCATTATATCCATATTTTTGAATATAAGCCCAATTTAAATCCCAAAGAACTGTTGCCCAAAAATCACCATTTACATATCTGTATGAAGTATCAGCAGGATCTGAAGGAATAGGTGTGTTAGAATCGCCATATGTCAATGGGTTTATTGACATATCAGTTGAGTAAGGATATGAGCGAAGTCCACCACCATTTGTTGGCTCACTTAATACAAAAGTAGCTAATCCTTTTGGAGTTGAACCTACATCACCAGGCTTAATTTGCATCATCATTGCAAACCAATCCGACCAGCCTTCTCCCATTTGATCATAATTTTGAAGACAACTTGAGTTTAATCTACCACCGGCTAATCTTGTAGAAATACCATGGCCAAATTCGTGAGATATGATACCATTATCTAAATCTCCATCTGAATTAATAAATGGTTGTTTTTGTAATTTTACTGTCACAGGACCACTTTGCATTTGTGCAATAATAGCTTCTCCAACTTCTTGTGTTACAAAAACAGCTGGTATAAGTATATTCGCATCAGCACCACTCATAGTGACAAGTTGATTTGCGACGTTATTCACAACAATTACTGCAATTGCACCTGCGTTCTGTGCATTAATTACTTTAGAAACAAAAGTACAATCTCCTCTTCTTAAAATTACAATTTTACCATTAAGTGCTGCTGCATTTGATGCCGGAGTACATGCAATAGATGTAGAAGGATCCGCATCTAAATATAATGCTAATTCAGTTTCAATTGAACCTGGAGCTGATGGAACTGGAACATTTCCTGGATCGAACCCATTATCAGCTGAATAATAATCACCAGCTATTGAGGATGGAGATAATACAAATAAAGATTTAGGACCATAGTTCCATAAATACATTTGCATTCTTGGCTTTTGCCCATCAACAGGAGTTGAAAAATTAGCATTGTTTGAAGTTGGTGCAGCTGCTTGTGATCCATCTTGTGCATCTCCCCAAAGAGCGTCAGATGAAGCTGGTGCAGTTACTGTTGTATAATTTGTTTGTTGAAAATTACCATTTGCTTCATTAAATCCATATTGATACCAAATATCGTGAAGTATGTTGGTCATGTAGAACAAGTTAGTTGTTGCTGCGCTAATATAAGTGTCTGCTGCAACATTTGTTCCTGGATAAGGAAAATCAAAATTTAATGCTGCACCACCATCTGGAGCAAAACCATTAGTAGCGGCATTGGTATTGTGAGTTGTTGGGTTTGCACCTGTATAATCTGCTCTTGCCCAAGTATTGTTACCTCTTGTGTAAGTATATTTTAAACTTGCAGTATTTCCAGCAATTGTATTTGTATCATGCCATCCTTTTGGAGATGCAGTTGCATTTTCTGGATTCGTAACTAATTGTCTTGCAGTATGATTTGGACTTTCAAAGTTGAAAGGAATAACTCTGTAAGAACCGCCTTGTACTTGAAGAGGAGAAGCTAAACTTTCATCTTTAAATAAATTTTTGTAAAAAGAAAAATCAGAAGAACCATGTTTATGGCCTTTGTGATTTTCAAAATTACATGAAATTACTAGGTCGTGTTTTTGAAGAATAGTTCCAGTAACTGCATCAACTCGCATACTCCAAAGATGTTTATAATCTTGAGTGTAGAATGAATAATCCCAAGCCAATCTTAAAGTTTCACCCATTGGTTGATAAACAAGTTCAGCAGTAATAGGATCTTCTATTAAGTTACCATTAGAAATTTTGAATTCATTATTACTAATAGTTTCAATGATTTGGTTGTTTGAACTTGATTGATTAACTGATTCAAAAGCTTTGTTAAGTGCATTTAAAACAGATAATGTAGGTGAAGTTGTGTTAACTTTCTGAGCAACATTCGAAATAAAAACTCCAGTAGAGTTGATTACTTCATCATTCTTCATCCAAATGTTTGAAACAGAATTAAAGATTTCAATTCCTTGATGTCTTTGTTTAATCCAATAAGTATCAATTTTTGTTGATTCTGAATTACCTGTACTTTCAATTGTCCAATCACTTAAATCTTGTGATGTAAGATTAAATTTGGCTTTGTTTCTGTCTAAATAGTTTTGAATTTTCACTCTATTTTCTTGTGAAAAACTCAAAATTGTAAACAAAATCATCAATAGAGATGTAATTTTTTTCATAATTAAAGTTTGTAGTTTTTTATAGGGTAACAAATCTAAATTAATTTTCATCTAAAAGCAACTATTTTGCTTGAAAATCATAATTTTAACAAATTTTATGCAGTAATTATTTTGTTATATAATAATGCTTTACCATCAGTTAACATCGAAATGAAATGGCAAATGTGTAATAATCTTTCGTACAATGTTTCTTTTTCAATATGATGTTTTTCCGGCAAGATCTTTAATAATAGCTTATCATAATTGGTAGATTTTCCTTCATAATTATTATTGTAAGCCGTTATGAATTTATCTAACAAATTATTAATCATATGATAACCTGAAAGCTCTTTCTCAATTACTTCACGACTTTGATAAATATTTTTCACACTCAGTTTTATAATGTCATCAATTTGTGCTTTGTATTTACTTTTATCTGTTAATGCATATGGAAATTCTCCTTTTAGAATTGCTTCTTCATTTTCTATAAATATACGAACCGCATCGTTAATTAGATTTCCAATGGCTAAAGCACGCAAATAACTTATTCTGTCTTCTTTGGTAGTAAGTGTTTGATATTTATTAGTATCAATAGTGTCTTTAACCAATTTAATTAAATATTCTAAGGCAAAATCTTCCGACACTAATCCGAGATTTATTCCGTCTTCAAAATCAATAATGGTATAACAAATGTCATCTGCAGCTTCAACTAAATAGGCAAGAGGATGTCTCTCATAGCCAATATCATTTCCCGATTTGTTCGGAATCAATCCTAATTCATCGGCTACTTCTTTGAAAAATTCTTTGTCAGTTTGAAAGAAACCATATTTTTTATCCGCAATGTTTGAAGTTGGTTTTTTAGGCAAACTTTCTTTCGGATATTTCATAAAAGCTCCTAAAACGGCATAAGTCAATCGGATGCTTCCTTCTATTCCAGGTCGTGAACTTGTTAGAACCGAGAATCCGTTGGCATTCCCTTCAAAATCTATTAAATCTTGCCATTCTTTATCGGTTAGTTGTTCTTTAAACTTTTGTCCTTTTCCGATAGAAAAATATTCACCTATCGCTTTTTCACCTGAATGCCCAAAAGGTGGATTTCCAATATCGTGTGCCAAGGAAGCTGCGGCTACAATGGCTCCAAAATCATTGGCTTGATAACCGTATATTTCTTGTAAATGTGGATATTTTTCAATGATTTTTTTTCCAACCAGTCGGCCAATTGAACGTCCTACTACTGAAACTTCTAAACTATGTGTTAATCGAGTATGAACGAAATCGGTTTTCGAAAGCGGAATGACTTGCGTTTTATCTTGTAAACTTCTAAATGCTGATGAAAAGATAATTCTATCGTAGTCAACTTCAAAGCCTAAACGCGTATCGTCTTGCTCTATTCGTAGTCGTTTTCCTTTGTCGCCTTGACGTTTTAAAGATAAAAGTTGTTCCCAGTTCATCATTTAATAGTAGATTTTAAATATTAGATATTAGATAATTTTTTTCATGCAAATACTATTGTCAACACCTTGATATTGCCCAAAGTTTTCAATGATTTTATATCCTAATTTTTGATATAAATAGATAGCATCTTTTTGCAAATGACCTGTTTCTAATAAAGCAGTTTTATAATTTTCTTCTTTTGCCCAAGATTCTAATTCTGTTAAAACTTTAGAAGCAATTCCTTTTCCACGATGTTTTGGTAAAGTAAACATTCGTTTCATTTCGGCCGTTTCTGCATCATATTCTTTGTAAGCGCCAATTGCAATTGGAATTTCATTTTCATAGACAATTAAGGCGTTTTTCAATAAACTTGACTTATTAAATTGGGAATAAAAGGCATGATCTTCACCATCTAAAACAGCTAAATAGGCATCCAATTGAACTACGAGTTTTTCAAAATCGGGATTATCAGAGGTTGTCCTTTTGATGCTAAGCATTGCAATTATTTTTTATCATTCGCCAAAAAGAAATGGCGTGATTTTTTCGGATATTGATTGTAACTTTTATCACTCGGATTTGCAATAACTGATTTGATATTGATTTCATCTCCTAATTTAAAATCCTTTACAACCATTTGATAATCTAATAAATATTCGCCACAGAAATAGTTTCCGTTTTCATCTTTTTCAATAATTCCTGTATATACTCCTTTTTCTTTTGCCATGGTAATTTTATTTGATTTCAAAGATAATTAAAAAACAAAACAGCCATCGAATAGATGACTGTTTAAGTTGATTAATTATAATTATTTTTTATATTTAGCTATAATTTCTTTAATTACTTCGCTAGTTAGTTCATATCCTTTTTGTTGTGGCCAACCTTCCCATCTAACAATTCCATCTGGATCAATTAACACACAATGAGGTATTCCTTTTACAACATAGCTATCGTTTAACCTTTTACTTGTGTCAATCGCACTGTAATATTCAATTTTAGGATTGATTTGTGTTAAAACTTTTTCTTTGGTTTCATCACTTATTCCAACAATAATTAAATCTTGTTCAAATTCTTTTTGAAATGAATTTAGTTCAGGAATTGCTCTTTTACATGGTCCGCACCAAGTAGCCCAAAAATCTATTAATACAAATTTTCCTTTCAATTCAGGCTTGTCAGAAATCCACTCTTCAACAACAAAAGCAGGTGCTTCTTTGTCTTGAAATGATTTTGCCCAAAGTCTTTTTTCTTGAGCTTCTGAAATTAAAGTAACTAACAGGAAAAATACGATAATGCTTTTTTTCATTTCTTTAATTTTTATGAACCACACATTTCACAGTCATCTGGACCAGCATTTTTTGCCATTTCAATCATTGCTCTGTATTCTTCGGCTGTCATTTCAACTGGTTCGTTTAGAACAGCAATTGGTTGTAATGGTTCTGTAATGGCATTTATTTCTACTGTAGGTTGTTCTTGAACTTCAATTGGTTCTGCTTTTTTATCGTTGTTTAATGTAAACTTGATGGCATCAACCGCAGCTTTTGTTCTCAAGTAATACATTCCAGTTTTTAAACCTGATTTCCACGCATAGAAATGCATCGAAGTCAATTTAGCATAGTTGGCATCTTGCATAAACAAGTTCAATGATTGTGATTGGTCAATAAAGTAACCTCTTTGACGGCTCATATCGATGATGTCTTTCATAGACATTTCCCAAACAGTTTTGTAAAGTTCTTTCAAATCTTGTGGTACCGATTCGATATTTTGAACCGAACCATTGTGACGCATAATTTCTTGCTTCAAGGTTTCGTTCCACAATCCTCTTTCTACTAAATCGTTTAATAAATGTTTGTTTACCACAATGAATTCTCCTGAAAGTACTCTTCTTGTATAAATGTTAGAAGTGTAAGGTTCAAAAGCTTCGTTGTTTCCAAGAATTTGAGATGTTGAAGCCGTTGGCATTGGCGCCACTAATAATGAGTTTCTAACACCATTTGCTAAAACTTCTTTTCTCAAACCTGCCCAATCCCATCTTCCAGAAAGTTCCTCGTCTTTAATATTCCATAAATTATGTTGGAATTCACCTTTAGAAATAGGTGAACCTTCATAGGAAGAATAGGGTCCTTCTTGTTTAGCCAATTCCATAGAAGCAGTAACTGCTGCAAAGTATAATGTTTCAAAAATTTCTTGATTCAATTGTTTTGCTTCGTCACTTGTAAAAGGCATTCTTAACATGATAAAAGCATCTGCCAAACCTTGAACACCGAGTCCAACAGGACGGTGGCGCATGTTAGAGTTTTCAGCTTCTATTACAGGATAATAATTTCTATCAATTACTTTGTTTAAGTTTCTAGTTACTCGTTTTGTTACATTGAAAAGTAATTCGTGATTGAATTTTCCGTTTTCAACAAACATTGGTAATGAAATAGAAGCTAGATTACAAACAGCAACTTCATCTGCAGAAGTGTATTCCATGATTTCAGTACACAAGTTAGACGAACGGATAGTTCCCAAATTCTTTTGGTTCGATTTTCTGTTCGCTGCATCTTTGTACAACATATATGGAGTTCCAGTTTCAATTTGTGATTCTAGAATTTTTTCCCAAAGTTCACGCGCTTTTACTGTTTTTCTTCCTTTTCCTTGTACTTCATACGAAGTATATAATGCTTCAAACTCATCGCCATAAACATTATCTAATCCAGGACATTCATTAGGACACATTAAGGTCCAAGTTGAATCTGCTTCAACACGTTTCATGAACAAATCGGAAGTCCACATAGCGAAGAATAAATCTCTTGCGCGCATTTCTTCTTTTCCTGTATTTTTTTTCAAATCCAAGAAATCAAAAATATCTGCATGCCATGTTTCTAGGTAAATCGCAAAACTTCCTTTACGTTTTCCACCACCTTGATCTACATAACGAGCAGTATCATTGAAAACTCTCAACATCGGAACAATTCCGTTTGAAGTTCCGTTGGTGCCACGAATATAAGAACCTGTTGCACGAACATTGTGAATTGCTAATCCAATTCCACCTGCAGATTGTGAAATTTTTGCCGTTTGTTTCAGCGTATCGTAAATTCCATCAATACTATCATCTTTCATAGTTAATAGGAAACAAGATGACATTTGAGGTTTTGGAGTTCCAGCGTTGAACAATGTTGGTGTCGCGTGTGTAAAGAATTTTTTCGACATTAAATCGTAAGTTTCAATAACTGATTCTAGGTCGTTTAAGTGAATTCCAACAGAAACACGCATCAACATGTGTTGTGGTCTTTCAACAATTTTACCATTGATTTTTAACAAATAGGAACGTTCTAGAGTTTTGAAACCAAAATAATCGTAGTTAAAATCTCGGTTATATATAATGTGAGAATTTAAAAATTCTGAATTTTCTTGAATTACATTGTGAACTTCTTCCGAAAGCAATGGTGCTTCTTGATTGGTTCTTGGGTTTACATAATGATACATTTCATTCATCGTTTCTGAGAATGATTTGTTGGTGTTTTTATGTAAATTTGAAATAGCGATTCTTGCTGCTAACTGTGCATAATCAGGATGCGAAATTGTCATTGACGCTGCTGTTTCTGCTGCAAGATTATCTAATTCTGACGTAGTTACTCCATCATACAATCCTTCAATTACACGCATGGCTACTTTTACAGCATCTACTCTGTCGTTTAAACCATAGCATAGTTTTTTAATTCTATCGGTGATTTTGTCAAACATTACCGGCTCTTTGTGGCCGTCTCTTTTTACTACGTACATAAGTTTTAAGTTTTTGTGAAATAGAAAATCCCTTCGCTATTTCGGGTTATTTGTTAATAGCTATTAGCTGTCAGGCATCAGCATTTAGCCTTTTTTTGAATAAAGCATGAATGGATTGTTTAGAATTTTTCCTTTTAAGCAAATTCAGCTAATTGCTTAAAGCTAGAACCTAGAAATCAGCGTCGAAACTAATTTTACTTGCTTCAGAATCAGAATTCATTACACCAGCTTTTTGGTATTCTGCAACACGTTTTTCAAAGAAATTTGTTTTTCCCTGAAGCGAAATCATGTCCATAAAATCGAATGGGTTTGAAGAGTTATAAACTCTATCGCATCCTAATTCTACTAACAACCTATCGGTAACAAATTCTAAATATTGTGTCATCAAAGTAGCGTTCATTCCAATCAAACTTGCAGGAAGTGATTCGGTGATGAATTTTCTTTCGATGTTTAAAGCGTCAGTTAAAATTTCTGTGATTCTTGCTTTAGGAACTTTATTTACAATATGATTGGTGTGTAAATGCACGGCAAAATCACAATGCATTCCTTCATCACGAGAAATTAATTCGTTTGAAAAAGTTAAACCTGGCATTAAACCACGTTTTTTCAACCAGAAAATCGAGCAAAAAGAACCTGAGAAGAAAATTCCTTCAACGGCTGCAAAAGCAATCAATCTTTCTGCAAACGAATCAGATTCTATCCATTTTAAAGCCCATTCAGCTTTGTCTTTAATGGCAGGAAAAGTTTCTATGGCATGAAAAAGTTCGTGTTTTTCTGCTTCGTCTTTTACATAAGTATCTATCAATAACGAATAAGTTTCGCTGTGAATGTTTTCCATCATGATTTGAAATCCGTAAAAAAACTTTGCTTCTGGATATTGTACTTCGCTTACAAAATTTTCAGCAAGGTTTTCATTTACAATTCCGTCAGATGCAGCGAAAAATGCAAGAATGTGTTTGATAAAATATTTTTCATCATCATTCAATTTATTGTTCCAATCATTCAAATCGGTGTGTAAGTCAATTTCTTCTGCTGTCCAAATACAAGCTTCTTGTTTTTTATACCATTCCCAAATATCTTGATGCTTAATTGGGAAAATTACAAAGCGATCTTTATTTTCTTGAAGGATTGGTTCTATGAAAGACATAATTATGGTTTTTATTAAGGTTTTTTTAACTTATTTCAACTGTTACAAAGATTGATAATTTTAAACGAAAATGAAAGTCAAACTTATTCACAATCGGCTTTAGTTTTTAACAATGTGTAGGAATACTACTAATTTTTACTTTTTCATAACTATTTGTTTAACAATATTTTACAAACGTTGAAAAATGAAAAAACCCATAAAAATAAGGGATTTATGAATTTTTACTATAAGTTTTCGTAATGTTTTTGAAAGGAAATTTTAAGTAAAAAGCTAAACAAAAAATGCAACTTTCGATAGGTTGAAAGTTGCATTTTTAAAATTTTAGAAAAAGAAATTTTTACTCTTCTTGTTCAGCATCAATATAAGTTTTGTTTCCGTTTTTATTGATGTAATATTTTCCACCTCTTGGTCCGGTGAATACTTTTTTACCTTTATATTTTCCAGTTACTTTATCGGCAACTTTTTTCTCTGCAGTTTTAGAAGCTGCAGTTTCTTTCATATCTTCTTTTTCTTCAGCTGCAGTTTTTTTAACCTTTGTAGTAGTTTTTTTTGCTGTAGCTTTCGCTTTTCCTGTTGCAGATGCTTTTGTTTCTTTAGCTTTATCTTCTGCATCTTTGAAACGTTTGTCAGGAGTTCCGTCTTTTTTTATTTTAGTTGCTTTTTCTTCAGTTTCTTTTTTAGCTTTCGAAGTTTTCGCCTTTACGTCTTTTTTAGCTTTAGAAGTTTTAGCTTTAGCGTCTTTCTCTGTTTTTTTAGCTGCTTTTTCAGCATCTTTCTTAGCTTTAGCTTTCTCTTCTTTTAGTTTCTCAGCTTTTTCTTTTTTAGCTTTCACTACTTTTTCAGTTTTAGCTTTAGTTTTTGATGCTTTTTCTTTTACATCTTGTGCAAAAGTTGTGTTTGAGAAAATAAACACTAAGCATAATAAAATTAGTTTTTTACTCATGGTCTTAATTTTTTTTAATTGGTTTTCGTGAATCTGCGATTTCATTGTGAATTCTTAATATGGTTATTAAAGTTTAAAATTAACGAATTAATTCTAAACAACAATTATTCCAATATCATTTTTTTGTAGAACTATGTCTACACTAAAAGAATGCTCTCAATTGAACATTTCCTGTGTGAATTGTACTTGATGTATCTGATTTTCGTCCTTGATAGTTGATATTAATGTCTAAATATTGAGTTAGATTTTTCTGTAAAAGTAATCGCCAAGTACTGTTTTTTCCTGGTTGCAAACCTTCAAGCATTTGAAAAGCAACAGGTGAAAGTGCATTGCCAATGAATTCATTATTATAAAGTGAGAACTCTCCATTGGCTGTAAATTTATTGTCGCTTGAATAATTAAACGAAATTCCGAAACGTTGTTGTTTTAAAGATTCGAGTAAGTTTATAATATTCTCCTTGTTTTTATATTCATAAAAAAGTGACAAACTTTTATTGTTCGAAAATAAATAGGAGATTTTGGGTTCAACCGAATAGGAATTTAATTCAAAGTTTCGCGTCGCATAATTATCTGAGATACTTTCTGAATTTGAAACAGAAGAATCCAAATTAAATAACCAACTTTTTTTCACCAAATGTGCGTATTGCACCTGATTGGATTGTGTTGTGTTTTCTTGCGAACCGATAGACAACAACGTTTTTACTCGTCCATTTAAATGAGTGTACGTTAATGAGTGACGTTGCTTGCCTCGATTGTAAAACAAACTATTTCTGAAATTAGTGTTCAATCCGAGTAAATTATCTTCGCTTGTTGAAAACGGATTCAGATTAAAATTATCAGTATCGCGTTGGATTTTTCTGTCTAATGAAAATGAAGTTTGGTTATAAAAATAGGAGAGTAGTTTCTTGAAACCTTTATTGTTAATCCATTTTGAAGGACTTAAAGTTACCGATTGCGAAAATTTATTTTGATGTGTTTTTACAAAAATTTGATTGGGAAGAAACACACGAACATACTTGGCTTGATCTGGAAAAGCAGCGATTTCAAACTCTTGTAGTTCTTGTATTCCGTTGTTGTTATAATCATTCCACATGTAAACTCCTTGTCCGGGATTGACTTCTAAATAAGTGAATTCCTGTTGAGCAATGGTTCCTGAAGCAGTTTCGTAGGCAACTGTGGTTTGAATTAACTGATTGAAAAAATTATCATTGTAAAGCAATCTAGAATTCAATGATGGTTCTGTTGGAATCGTTGCATTGGTATATTTTAATCTTCGATAATTTACAAAAAGAGATAAATTGGTTTTCTTATTTTGAATCAATTTAGATTTCAAATAATAGGAATCAGAAGTATTTACTCGTTGCAAAATTCCTAATTGCAAACTGTCGTTTTTTCGATTCAAATAGCCAATTTCAGTGTAAACTTTTGTACTATCACCACGACCAATAAACGCACCATATTCTGAAAAACGTTGACTTAAAGTGGTGAATTGATTTGTGGCAACCAATTGTTCCTGATTGTCTTCAAGGTTAAAGCTTCCACCAATCCAATTCTTTTTAAAATGTAATTTTGCTCTAGTTTGATTTCGAATAAAGTCAGTATTTGAAATAGTTCCAGTGCTTTTCATGAAACTAGAATTTTGTTGAACAACTAATTTTTTATGTTTGAAACTTCCTTGAACAATATGTCGTGTTCCTGAAAAATTATTGGTAAAATCTAGTTTTTCTAGTTGATATTTGGCAAATCCTTTGGCTTTAAAATCAAAATTTAAACCTGAAACCAACAAACTTTGATTACCAGAAATGGTTGTTAAATTCCAATCACGATTGAATTCTATATTGAATAATCGTTCTATAGTCTTGAAATTTTGTTGCACTAATTGATAATTTGCAAAAGCATCTAGATTATATTTTCCTGAATAAAGTCTCTGTTTTCCATTGATTTTTGTTGCAATCCCTCTGTTGTTATTGTCGTCAATGGCTGAATAAAGATTCAAATCGTTGTTGCTTACTCCGAGTTCAAAATCAATTGCGGTTTTCTCATTTGGTTTGTAACTTCCTAAAATTGTGGCAATTTGAATTTTTGTTGGAGCAATTAATCGTGTTATTGGTTCGTAATTTCCTTGTGGGATCCCAGCAATTGGAGCAACATATTCATAGATTTTTCCAACGGCATTATTGTTTGCTAAAACGTAATTTCCTAAGTTATTTCCAACCAACGAAAATCGTACATTATACAAGGTGTCATTTGCATCATTTGAATATTGAAAAACTTCAACACCACCAATAATGACTTTTTCATACAAAACTTTATTTTCTGAATAAGAATCTTCGTAAGCTGATGGCGCAGTCATTAAATTAGAATCATCTCCAGTATTTTTGAGAACTTCAACTTGTTGACTAGATAAATTTTGTTGCAATGGTTGGTTTTTCACATCATTTTCAGAATATAAAAATCCGCCAATAGACCATTTTTCGCTTTGATGTGTTGCGCCTCCATAGGTTACAAATCGAGTGAAATTTCTATCAGAATATTGATATTCAATAACAATTCGCATTTCGGAAGTGATAGGAAATAGAGAAGTAAAAATGATTTCTCCTGCATTATAATCGATTATGTAATCATTGCTTTCACCTCTTTTTAATAAAATTCCATTAACAAAAACTCTTTCTGAACCCGAAATTACCAGTACAAATAATTCTCCATTGGCACCACGTAATTTATACGGACCTTGATTTCCTTCTTGTCCAGTGAAATTGCTTTTTGCATATTGACCACGAACAACTGCACCAGAGGCAAAGACTTCAGTTTTATTTTGAGGTGTTCCAAAAGTGAATTTTGATGATATTCCTTGAACTTTTTTATTGAAATTTAAAAACTTAGATTGTCTGTTTTCAAGAAATAAATCACCAGCGCGAATACTCCATTTGTCTGAAAACAATTCGATGAATATTTGGTCAAATTCGTCTAATGTTTGCGAATAGCCGCCAGCTTGCAAAGGAATATTACTATCTTGAATAGAAGCACGAAGTGAAACTTTATTGGAAATTTTACCTGTAATTTGCAAATCAAGATTAGAATTTACTGTTGAATTTTGATTGTTCCCAACAGTAATTCCACGAGTTATACTTCCCGAAGTATTCAGTCCGTCAAATGGTTTGAAGGTTTTTAGATTGTCTCTTTTTATGGTGTATAAATTTCCAGCTTCGTTTGAAACCACTCGTTTTTCATCATAAATAGAATAGGTTTTAGTAAGAAATTCAGGAAACTTCAAATAACGAATGGTCAATGAATCTTGAGAAACATAATTGTTTTTGAAAATCAATTTTGAGTTTTGAAAATCTACTTTATAATAGGAAGAGTCGATTTCGATTCCTTGTTTATTAAGGATTTTAAAGAACGATTTATTGATGCTAACGTTATCAATAGCGATAGTATCTTTAGAAATAGCTATTTTTTTGTTTTTATATGGCGTTTCTATTTCCTGAGCAAAAATGCCCGAAAAACAGAACAATAACATCCATAAAAAACTATTTTTTAACATAAATAAGATAACTCATAAATGTCAAAAGTAGTATTTATAATTGGAAAAAGCTCATGGGAAAACAGATTAAGAAGCCAATTTCTTAGAGGCAAAAAGTTTTTCTATTCGGAAAAAGGCAATTATAAAAAGACTTGTTGCAATTAAATGATATGAAAAATCAAAAAATGTGTTTGACGGAATAAAAACAGCAAGAAAATAACTAATTACTCCAGAAAATATTCCAATAATAAAACCAATTGCTAAATTGAAAATTCTATTTTTTCTTGAAATAAAAAAGAAAAATAAAGCACTGGAAATAACAACTACTTCAAATCTTGCAAAAATACCATTGTCTTTTCCTTGATAAAAAGACGTGTCAAAAAGCTTGTATAAATCGCGTAAAAAAATGACAATTAATGAAAGTAAAACGAGAAATACTATTATTTTCAATTTTCTTGACATTACTCCTTAGTAACAATCTGCATGGTTTCTCTAGAAATTTGTTTTACTAAAATGGTTTTGTCTTTTTCTACCATTTCTGCTGCTTCTTTAGAGAAGTGACGAATGGTGTAAAGCGAAACATTTTCATTATAAGAAACTTTAAATTTCTTTGAAAGAATAGTTTTCAATTCATTGAAATTTTCAAATTTATCTTCAATACAAATAGAAAAACTGATGGCTGTGTTTTGAATCAAACTTACTTTGATTTTATACTTATGTAAAAGCGCAAAAATTTCACTGATATTTTCTTCCATAATAAAAGAGAAATCTATGGATGAAAGAGAAATTAATAATTGGTTTTTCTTTACAATAAAACAAGAAGCTTTTGGTTCTAAATCGGCACCTTTAGAAACTGAAGTTCCAGGTAACAAAGGATTTATAAAGGATTTAACAAAAAGCGGAATTTCTTTTTTCTGTAAAGGTTGCAATGTTTTTGGGTGAATTACAGAAGCTCCATAAAAGGCTAATTCTATTGCTTCACGATAAGAAATTTGATTCAATAAAATAGCATTTTCAAAATATCTTGGATCGGCATTCATTACACCAGGAACGTCTTTCCAGATGGTTACGCTTTCCGCACTCAAACAATAAGCAAAAATCGCTGCAGTATAATCGGAACCTTCACGACCTAAAGTTGTGGTAAAGTTATTTTCGTCTGAACCTAAAAATCCTTGTGTGATGTTTAATGCTTTTTTCTTAATTCCTTTAGAAATCAATTTTTGAGTTTGCTCCCAATCTACATTGGCATCACGGTAAGTGGCATCGGTTTTAATGAAATTTCTAACATCAATCCAATTGTTTTTTAAACCTTGGTGATTGAAATAATAGCTTACAATTGTTGTAGAAACAATTTCTCCATAACTAATTACTTGGTCGTACACAAAGTTGTAATTTGGAGATTTATTACTTCTCAAGAAATATTCTAAATCGGCAAAATGACTGTTCACCGCAAAGAAAACATCATGTTCTTCATCGTCAAATAAGTCTAACAAAATTTGATTATGGTATTTTCTAACTTCTTGTAAGGAAGCATGAAATTCGTTAGATTTTTCAAAATAATTTTTGATTACAATTTCCAAAGCATTGGTTGTTTTTCCCATTGCAGAAATTACAATTAATACATCTTCATGACCCACTTTTTGTAAAACATCAAAGACATTTTTTACACCATCGGCATCTTTCACTGATGCGCCACCAAATTTAAATATTCTCATTTTAATTTCAGATTTCAGATTTCAGATTTCAGATTTTTAGCCGAAATAGAAATCAATTCTTTTTATTTTATTTTTCTAGAAATTCGTTAATTCCACTTTCATCCATTTGAACCACGCGCCAATCATCAAGAATTTTTGCTCCACTTTTTTTATAAAATTCAATTGCAGGAGTGTTCCAATCTAGAACATTCCATTCAATTCTTCTCACATTATCACGTTTTCCTTGGGCTATGATTTCACTGTAAAGTGCAAATCCTGCTCCGGTTCCGCGTTTGTCTTCTTTTACAATTAAATCTTCAAGGTGAATTGTCTTGCCTTTCCAAGTAGAATATCTGTAATAATAAAGAGCAATTCCGATGATTTTCTGGTTAACTTCTGCAACAAATGTATGAAACAAAGGGTTTTCTGCAAAACCATCACGAATTAAATCGTTGACAGTTATAACAACGGCATCAGGTTCTTTTTCAAAAACGGCTAATTCTTTTATCAACTCTAAAACCGATGGCATGTCGTTAGGAGTTCCTTTTCTTATTATCATAGCAAAAATAGTATTTCCCAAAAATACAAATTCCAAATTCCAACTGCAATAGTGGAATTTGGAATTTTAAAAAATATCAGTTTTAAGAAGTTATTTCTTTTTCTTCTTAGTAGTAGCTTTTTTAGTAGTAGTTTTTGTTACAACCACTTTGTTATTGATTGGTTTTTGAACATATGCTTTGTATAGTCCATCAGTAATTGCTCTCTGTTTAGCAGTTTCTGCTCTATCTTTTGGATCTGGGTGTGA
Organism: Flavobacterium chungnamense; assembly: GCF_039539165.1. Classification (NCBI taxonomy): domain Bacteria; kingdom Pseudomonadati; phylum Bacteroidota; class Flavobacteriia; order Flavobacteriales; family Flavobacteriaceae; genus Flavobacterium; species Flavobacterium chungnamense. The sequence continues at coordinate 115,060 of NZ_BAABCS010000021.1, read as the reverse complement.
ACTCATCATTCTTGATAAAAAATCGGCTGATGCACCACCACTTTGAGAAGCTAATAAATTAAAAGCCTATTCAACTGCGTTTACATCATAACCATGTTTCTTCATAAAATCATATGAAAAAGTATCTGCTTCAGATTCTTGTTTTCTGCTGTGTTTACTGTCTAACATTGCGTTTCCAATTTGACCTAATTGGCTGTCTGTTAATTTGGCAACTTTATCAGATTGCGATGAAACAGCATCAATCAATGCAGCTTTTCTTAACGCAGCTTTCATAGCATCTTTTGTATCTTCATTGGCAACGTGACCAATTTCGTGACCAATAACGGCAAGCAATTGATTGTCATCCATAATGTCCATTAAACCTGAATAAACACGAACACTTCCATCTGCAGTTGCAAATGCATTTACATCTTTTGTTAGATATACTTTATAGTTTAATGCTAATCCGTTTTCGCTTGCATGTTTTCCAAAAATTCTGTTTAGTCTAAGGGTATAACCATCTTTTGGTCCAGCTACAACATTAGTTGAATCCATTTTTCTAACAGCTTCTTTAGATAATTTTGCTGCATCTTCATTTGAAAATGTAAAGCTTGCAACTCCATTTTGTAAAGCACCAAGAGCTTTTTCTCCTAAGTTAATTTGAGCATTTGCTGTAGAAATGTTTAAAATAACTAATAAGGCAATTGCTAAAAATGATTTGATTTTCATTGTATTATGATTTAATAAATTAAAGAACAAAGATAAAATAAGTTTGATAATAAATTTGTAGTATTAATTCGTTTAATTGATTTGAAATTTAATAAAATAAACGATATTTGCACAAATAACTACAACGATTTCGTAATGGAAGAACGCAATAAAACCTTAGGTGAATTTATCATTGAAAATCAGAATGCTTTTCAGTATTCTTCAGGTGAATTATCAAGAATTATAAACTCAATTCGACTAGCAGCAAAAGTTGTTAACTACAAAGTAAATAAAGCTGGATTGGTTGATATTGTTGGAGCTGCTGGAGAACAAAACGTTCAAGGTGAAGACCAACAAAAGCTAGACGTTTATGCCAATGAAGTTTTTATTCAAACGCTAATTAATCGTGAAATTGTGTGCGGAATCGCCTCTGAAGAAAATGACGATTTTATCACGGTTGCAGGTTCTGATAATTCACACAGTAATAAATATGTAGTTTTAATGGATCCTTTGGATGGCTCTTCTAATATTGATGTTAATGTTTCTGTTGGAACTATTTTTTCTGTTTTTAGAAGAAAAACACCTGTTGGAACACCTGTAACAAGCGAGGATTTTCTTCAACCAGGAACACAACAAGTGGCTGCAGGATATGTTATTTATGGAACTTCAACCATGTTGGTTTATACAACTGGTCACGGTGTAAATGGTTTTACTTTAAATCCAGCCATAGGGACTTTTTACCTTTCACATCCAAACATGCAATATCCAAAAGACGGAACAATTTATTCGATAAACGAAGGAAATTATGTGCATTTTCCCCAAGGAGTGAAAGATTATATAAAATATTGTCAGCTAGAAGAAGGTGACAGACCCTATACATCGAGGTACATTGGAAGTTTGGTTTCAGATATGCATAGAAACATGATTAAAGGTGGAATTTACATTTATCCAACAAGTTCAAAAGCTCCAAATGGTAAACTTAGATTGTTGTATGAATGTAATCCAATGGCTTTTATTGCTGAGCAAGCTGGCGGAAAAGCAATTGATGGTTATAGAAGAATAATGGAAATTCAACCAACAGAATTACACCAAAGAGTACCTTTTTTCTGCGGTAGTTACAACATGGTTAGCAAGGCAGAAGAATTTATGAAAACTTCTGATTCGTAGTACAAATTCTACAAACATAAATACTGAAAAGTAGTGTAGTTGAAAGAAAATTATTAGATTTGCAAACATTTTTTCCAACAAAACTACTTACTTATATGTCTAAAAATCAATCAAAAGAAACAGAAACTCCAGCAGTAAACCCACTAGAATCTGCTCAAAGATTGGAAGCTATCAAAAATCTGATTTTTGGTGAAAACATTCAGCAAATCGATCAGGAATTTCAGGCGATTAAAAATCACATTGAAAAAAGAAAAGAGGAATTAGAAGACTTCATTGCTGAAACTCGTAAGGATTTAAACAGCACTATCGATAATTTAGCTACCGATTTAAATATCAGAATTACTGATTTAGAGAACAGTATGAATGATAAAACGGACGAATTAAACCACAAAAAAGTCGATAGAAACTTACTAGGAACACTACTAGTTTCTGTGGGTGAAAAGATAATGAAGGACTAATTCATTATTATGACAGATTCAGAGAAATTAATTAAGCTCAAAGAACTTCTTCTTAGTGAGGACAGAGATTTTGCGCAAAATATTCTACAAAAATTAGATTCTCTAGAAGATACGGTTAACACACACGAAAAACTTTCTGAAAAAGTAAACCCAATTATTGATAAAAAAATAGACACTTTTGTGGATGAAATTCCAACAAAATTAGGTCCAGTTATTGCTGATGCTTTGACCAAATCCCAGGATAAAGTTGTTGAAGCATTATTCCCTATCATTGGTAAAATGATTAAAAAATACATTCAGCAAGAAATAAAAGCACTTTCAGATTCTATTAATAGTCAAGTTCAAACCACTTTTTCAATTAAAACTTGGCAACGAAAAGTGAAAGCTATTTTCATAGGAGTTTCCGAAAAAGAAATCATTTTGAGCGAAATGAATCAGACTTCTGTTGAACAGATTTTTGTTATAGAAAAAGGTTCAGGACTAATCATTTCAAGTGCATCCAAACAAGAAAGTATCGATGAAGATATGATCGCTGGAATGTTAACCGCAATTAAAAGTTTCGTTGAAGATGCTTTTAAAAAAGACCAACAAAGCTTAGAATTAATTCAATATGAATTATTTGAAATTCACATTCAAAATTTCACTGCGTATTATTTTGCTGTAGTAATTTCAGGTGGATTTGATGCTTCTTTCAAAAACAAATTAGAAAATAAATTGTTCGACTTTGCATCACAGATTAAAACAGACGCCATTGATAAAGAGCAAATTACAATAAAATTAACTGAGTTTATAAATGAATAGTTCGAAAAAAGTTGTTTTAGTAGGACATTTTGGTGTTGGTAAATCTTCGTTGATGAGAAGATTTGTTCAAAATACTTTTTCAGATAATTATATAGTTACTATTGGTGTTCATATTCTCAAAAAAGAAATTAAAATTGAAGAACTAAATCTAACTTTAGTAATTTGGGATATTGAAGGAAAAGACGATATTCAAAAAGTACGTTCGTCATATCTTTTAGGTACTTCAGGATTTATTTATGTTATTGATCCAACGCGTTCACAAACCTATGAACGATTTAATGAAGAGATTGATTTTATAAAAACAACCTATCCAACTTCAAAAATTGTTTCTGTTGCCAATAAATCAGATTTAATTGACATTGAGGAATTTAAAAACTTATTAGAGCAAGAAAACATTTCAATTGACTATTTTGCTAGTGCTAAAGAAGGAATTGAAGTTGAAAATTTGTTTCAAAAAATTGGACTGAAAATGGTAAAAAATGTTTGAGCAAATTAGAAATAAATATCTCTATAATAAAACTCAAATTGTAGTTTTAGACAAGCAAGGAATTGTTTTACATTCCGATGATTTGCTTTATAAAATTCAGAAACAAACTTCAATTTCTAATTTTCATCCTTTTTTTGAGACCATTATTTTTTTGATTGATTCAGAATACAACGAGTTTACATTTAGCTGTATTCACATTGATTATGAAGGTGTTAAAAAAACTATTGACATCATTTTCAATTCAGGTTCAAAGAATGAAAATCATTTTCTGATTTTTATAGATTTCACAGATCACTACGATAATTTTCAAAGCATTGCTCAAGAAAAAAACGAATCTGTTTTGAATTTTCATCTTTCAGAATTGAGAAATCAACAATTAGAATCGGAGAAGAATTTTAAAAATAAATTCTTGGCGAATGTTAGTCACGATTTGAAAACACCAATTTGGGGTTTGAAGTTTTTTTTAAATTTTTTAGAAAAAACAAATCTTACAGACGAGCAATTAGATTACGTTAAAACACTAAAAGACACAACAAGTCACATCCATCATTTGGTTCAAGATTTATTAGATTTATCTAAAATTGAATCAGGACAAATGAATATTGTCTACGAAAAATTTTCTCTTAAAGAAGGTATAAATAATTTACTATCAGTAATTAAACTTAAAGTTGAAAAGAAAAATTTAGAGTTTAGAGTTAATATTCAAGAAAAAATTACTGATGAATTAATTGGAGACAAAATTCGATTGAATCAAATTCTAATTAATCTTTTAGATAATTCGATTAAGTTTACAAAAAAAGGAAGTATTACATTCGAGATGAATTTAAAAAGTAGTGATTCAGATTTTTTAACGTTGCAAATTATAGTAAAAGACACAGGTTCTGGTATTGAAGCACCTCAAAAATCAGATGTTTTTAAAAGTTTTAAAAAACTCCACAATTTCAAAAAAATAGAAGGTTTAGGACTTGGTTTATCTATTGTTTCAAACTTAGTAGAACTCATGGATGGTAAAATCGACTATCAAACAGAGCCCGGAAAAGGAACTACATTTGAAGTCATTCTTCCTTTTGAAATTGCTAAATAAAAAAAGTCCTGATTTCTCAAGACTTTTTTTTCTATAAATTTATTTTTTGAAATTATTTATTCATGTGCGTCATTTCAAAAGTAAATGTGTCTAAATCAACACCCATTACTAATAATGACAATGCTTTATCAACGATGTGATTTACATTTCCAGGAGTAAATCCTAATGCTAAAGCAAAACGAGTTAAAATTTCTTTTTGTTTTGGTCCAAGAACGTGATCTGCATAAACCATTCTCGATAAATCATACAAACGTTCCAATCTGTGCGCATAAGAATAAGGCGGATTGATAGGGTATTTCAATGGGTTTTCAAGAATTTCTTCATATTCAGCTTTTGAAATTTCTAATCTCACAGCTAGTTTATCTAAAAATTCTTTTTCTTCTTTGCTCAAATCTCCGTCAGAAGTGGCAACACGAACTATAGCCGAAAAATGACCCTTATTTCTCGTTTTAAATTCGCTATCAAATAAATCTGAAAATGACATAATTATAATGGTTTTATTATGCAAATATAATTCAAATTCCTCAAAAACCGAAAATGTTTTTCATCGAATTTAAGAGAATCTTTTCTGCCAAATTCAAAATAAATTGTAAGTTTACATTCCTAAAAGTTGCTAAAAACACAACCTATGTCAGATTTTTGGATTTATTTCAAAATTGGTCTCAACCATGTTTTAGATATCAATGGCTACGATCACGTTTTATTTCTAATAGCTCTAACCGTTCCTTATGCTTTCAAAGATTGGAAAAGAATACTCTTGATGGTAACTATTTTTACTATTGGGCACACACTGGCATTGATGCTTTCCGTTTTTAATATTATAACAGTACAAGCCAATATTGTAGAATTTCTGATACCAATAACAATTCTAATAACAGCATTTTTCAACCTTTTTACCGTTGGAAAATCCTCCAAACAAGAAAGTATAACCTTCATTGGAGCAATAACTATATTCTTTGGAATCATTCACGGATTAGGATTTTCTAACTATTTTAAAGAAATTCTTCCCGGAAAACCAACCGACAAATTATGGCCATTACTTGAATTCGCAACTGGAATTGAATTCGCGCAAATCATTGTAGTATTAGTAGTTTTAATTTTATCATTCATCGTTCAGACCCTATTCCGATTCAGTAAACGCGATTTTACATTAACCATGTCAGCATTCGTTATAGGCGTTGTAATTCCGTTAATCATTGAAAGTCCAATTTGGAAAAGATAAAGTTTGATTTGGCGCGAATCAGTAGCTATATTTGTAATTGTAATTCCTGCTTTCCTCTAGTCTCAAAAGACGAAATAAAATCAGGGCTAAATTATATACCATCTAAATAGAGCTCAGAATTTAATAAAAAAAACTTTGTGCCTTCGATAAATAATAAAAAGATACTGAAACAAGTTCAGCATAAACATGAAAGACAAGAAACAAAATAAATACGATAAAGCTTATTTAAGAATCGCTTCAGAATGGAGCAAACTTTCTTATTGCAAACGCAAGCAAGTAGGCGCAATAATAGTTAGAGACCGAATGATAATTTCCGATGGATACAACGGAACACCATCAGGATTTGAAAATTGCTGCGAAGATGACGAAGGATTAACACAATGGTATGTGCTTCATGCTGAGGCAAATGCTATTTTAAAAGTGGCACGTTCTACACAATCTTGCGATAACGCTACTTTATATATTACGCTTTCTCCTTGCAAGGAATGTAGTAAACTAATTCACCAATCAGGAATCAAACGAGTGGTTTATCAAAATGGTTATCGCGATACATCAGGAATTGATTTCCTTGTAAAAGCAGGTATTGAAGTTTCTCAAATTGAAGAATTAGAGTAGGTCTCATTAAGTTTTAGGAAATAATAGGATATGTTTAACGTTCCTATACTATAAACCTTTGTAATTTTGACAAGCTAATTAATTGTTTTTAATGAAAATTAATAAAATCTACATACCAATACTTTTTTTCTCGTGCGTGGCGCTAGGCATTGTCATTGGGGGTTTGATTAATTATCCTGTGGCAAAACCTTCTTTATCTAAAAATGATTACAAAACAAAACTCAATAAATTAATCAATTTCATTGATAATGAGTATGTTGATGATGTAAAAACCGATTCCATTGTAGATTTAACAGTCAATAATATTTTAGCTAATCTTGATCCACATTCGGTTTATGTTCCGCCAAGTGAGCAAACTGCTGTTGCTGAGAATATGAAAGGAGATTTCGTGGGAATTGGAGTAAATTTCTATAATTATAACGATACCATTGCTGTAATAAAACCAATAGAAAATGGTCCTGCAGAAAAAGCTGGAATCAAGTCAGGAGATAGAATTTTGTATGCTAATAATTTCAAACTTTTTGGTAAAAAACTAAAAAACGAAGTGCTTTATAGCAAATTAAAAGGCGAAAAAGAATCGGAAGTTACCTTGACAGTTTACAGAAAATCGGAAAATAAAAATCTGAAGATTAAAGTTATACGTGATGTTATTCCAATAAAAAGTGTAGACATTGCAATTCTATTAAATAAAACAACAGGTTATATAAAAATCAATCGTTTTGCTGAAACTACAGCCGATGAATTTCATACAGCATTATTAAAATTAAAGAAAAGCGGCATCAATTCACTTGTAATAGATTTGCGTGAAAACGGTGGTGGATTTATGGAAATGGCAGTTGAAATAGCCGACGAATTATTAAAAGATAAAGAATTAATAGTTTTCACTAAAAACAAAAAAGGAAGTATCGACAAAACTTTTGCTACCGAAGAAGGCAATTTTGAAACTGGGAAAGTAGCTGTTTTAATAGATGAAAATTCAGCTTCAGCAAGTGAAATTCTAGCAGGTGCCATTCAAGACAACGATAGAGGTTTAGTTTACGGAAGACGTTCTTTTGGAAAAGGATTGGTGCAACGCGAAATGGGTTTTGATGACGGTTCAGCAGTGAGATTGACCATTGCTAGATATTACACACCAAGCGGAAGAAGCATTCAAAAGCCTTATGTAAAAGGTCATACAGAGGAATATTACAAAGAATCTCAAACGCGTTTTGAAAGTGGCGAATTATATGAAAAAGGTAAAATAAAAATTGCGGATTCCTTAAAATTCAAAACCAAAAAAGGAAGAACAGTTTATGGCGGTGGCGGAATTGTTCCAGATATTTTCGTACCTCTAGAAGTAGAACACGGACAGGAAAGTTTAGAATACATACTTCAAACAGGAATTGTTGGACATTTTGTTTTTGAACAGTTAGATCAAAACAGAAATGCTTTCAAAGGTGATGATTTTCAAAAGTTTCAAGCTAAAATGCTAAACAATGAAACCTACATTAGTTTGTTTGAAAAATACCTTTCTAAAGCTGGTTTAGACATTAGTTTGAACAAAAGTAGAGCATTAGTTAATCGTTACATCACTGCAGAATTTGCTCGTCAATTGTTTGGAGAAAATCAATATTATCAAATTATTTTGAAAGAAGATAAAATGGTGAAAACGGTTTTGAATGGTAAAAATTAATTTTTCACATTAAAAGGAAAATACTACTTCCTTATAGAATCATGCGCTTGACTCGAAATCCCATCATTCCATAACGTTAGAATATCGGTTGCTACTGAAGCGCCACTTCCGGCAGCGATTGCTAATTGGCTTCTGTGTCCGGCAAGAGTTCCGGCTACATAAATTCCTTCAGTAACTTTGTGGTCATCGTTTTTTAATTGGATGCGTTGTTTTTCAGCAATTGTTTTTTTGTGAGGTTCTACAAAGTGCATTAAACCTTCAATTGCAAACGTATTTGCAGAACCAATTCCAACAACAATATTTTTAGTTTGATACGATTTTTTGTTTGTAATCACATTGAAATTTGGATATTCACCTTCAATTTTTAAAACTTTTTCGCCTTCAATTTGCGTAACATGAGGATATAAATCTTGAAGTTGTTCCAAACTTTCAGTTAAAAGTTCAGAGCCTAATTTTCCAGCGGGAATTCCGTAAGCGTTATTGAATAAGGCTTCTTGTAAAGAAGAGGTTTTTTGATGAGTAATAATCCCGATTTTTTTATCTTGAGCAAAGGCTTTTTTGTAAGCCGAACCTAATACTAGTGCACAAGAAACTCCAGAAACGCCACCGCCAATTATTAAAACATCAAACATGAATTTATTGATTTTTTAATTTTTCTTCAATTTTTTTAGACATTTTGAAGATAAGTAAAATTAATACAGCGCAAAAAGCAGCAGCAATTCCAACTAAAGCAATCAAACTATCACCTTCAAATGGATTTTGAAAATCAAGCAAAGTAATGTTGAAAGCGATTAATCCAACTGCAACCAAAATCAATATAGTAGTAAAAATTTTCATTGATAAATATTTGATACAAAAATAGTAAAAATCAGATTAAATGAATAATCCTTTAACATTAGCTGCAAATAATTTAACAGCAATTGCTAGAAGCACTACACCAAAGGTTTTCCTAATAACACCAAGTCCATTTTTGCCTAATAATTTTTCAATTTTAGCTGAAGATTTTAAAACAGCGTAAACCAAAATGATGTTTAATACTATTGCAATTATGATATTTATCGTTGCGAATTGCGAACGTAATGAAAGTAATGTAGTCATTGTACCTGCTCCTGCAATTAATGGAAATGCTAAAGGAACAATAGATGCTGATGAATTAGCTTCTTCTTTGTAAATACGAATTCCGAGAATCATTTCTAATGCTAAAAAGAACAATACAAACGAACCTGCAACGGCAAAAGAGTGGACGTCAATTCCAATTAATTTTAATAATTCTTCTCCAACAAAAAGGAAAACAATCATAATAACTCCAGCAACAATCGAAGCTTTTTCGGATTCAATATGACCAAATTTTTGACGTAATTCTACAATAATCGGAATTGTTCCTACAATATCAATTACTGCAAAAAGCACCATTCCAATGGTAATAATTTCTTTAAAATCTAATCCAAACATAATTTCTCCCTTTAGAAAGTGCAAAACTACTCCTTTCCAAATTCTTAAAATCAAAACGTTACGTTAATTTTAGGATATTTATCAAAACCATAAAATCATTTGTACCTTTGCCCAAAATTTCAGATAAGAGAAAACATCTAATATCTAAAATTTAATATCAAATATTTGACATATGTTTCAGTTAGGAAAAACGATAGTTTCGGAAGATATTTTAGAAAAGGATTTTGTTTGTAATCTTTCAGCGTGTCATGGTGCTTGTTGTGTTGATGGAGATGCTGGTGCGCCGTTGAGCGAAGAAGAAACTAAAATATTGGAAGAAATTTATCCAAAAGTAAAACCATTTTTACGCAAAGAAGGAATTGCAGCCATCGAAAAATTAGGAACTTGGGTAAAAGGTACTGAACAAGATTTAGAAACACCTTTAATAGATAATAAAGATTGCGCTTACGTAATTTTTGACGGAAAAACTGCTTTGTGTGGAATTGAACAAGCTTACAATCAGGGAATTATTTCTTGGAAAAAACCAGTTTCTTGTCATTTATATCCAATTCGTGTAAAAGATTTCACCGAATTTGCTGCTGTAAATTATGATCGTTGGGATATTTGTGATGATGCTTGCTCACTTGGAAAAGAACTACAAGTACCAATATATAAATTTGTAAAAGAAGCTTTGATTAGAAAATTTGGCGAAGATTGGTATCAAGAACTAGAAAAAGTTGCAGAAGATTTAAAAAATGGAAAATAAAATAAAGAATGCCTTGATATCAAGGCATTCTTTATTTTTAAAAGTGGAGAATATCGGAGTCGAACCGATTACCTCTTGCCTGCCAGGCAAGCGCTCTAGCCAAATGAGCTAATCCCCCAAAAATTAAAATGAAGTTGACAAAGATAAAGTAACTCCTGTACTTTGTGGCACAAATCTACATACACCTCCAGCACATACTAAGCCTCCTCTTTGACGGCCGTAGTTTAAAGCAATTCTTGAGCTCCCTTTTTTATATGAGCCACCAAGATTATAAAAATGAATCTTAAAAGCATCAACACCTCTAGAAATCTGTTCTTCATTTATATCATATCCATAATTGTACATATCATTTAAGTACACAGACCAATTAGCATTGTGATTGTATTCTATTGATGAAGAAAACCAATTTTTTCTATCAGTATCAGCCCACATATGTTCTAAACCAAAAGTTATAGATTTAGATTTACCAAATTTAACTGTTGATTCTGCTGCTATGATATTAGTCTTGATTAATAAGTTTGCTGCTCCAGTAATGTATCTATTATTATAATATTGATTTATATAAGACAAACTTCCATTGACTTTAGAACTAAACTTTTTAGAAATTTCGATATTATAATCAGAGTAATATTTTTGTTTGGATGATAAAAAATCTGTTTTGTAATTTGGTGCGTAGTTTCCAAATTGATCTTCAAAAGTATATGTACCACCTAAATTATACCAGTTTGAAAAGTTCAAAGCGATTTTAGTACCATATTTTCCTCCTAATAAAGACCCTTTTTTCAAATCATAGAAAAAATCAACTTGGCCTCCAATTTCTCCTGCTTTTGCAATACCATTAGTTGGATCGATATTAACACCTCCTTGTGCTTGGTATACATAAATATTTGATAGGTTGGAGTGATTTTGTTTTGTTAAACTAGGTAAAAAATTCATTATTCTGTCGTTAAAAAACAAACTAGTTCTTTCAATTCCAATAAATTGAGGTTCTCTTTCCGACAGAAAAGTCATGTTTTCTAATCTTCTTAAAGTGGTGTCAAAGCCTAGTCCTTTTTTGGAGTAACCAAAATTTATTAAAGCAGCTGAGCCTGGCTTTATTATGTCATTAGTGATTTTATTAGTTGCAACGATTAATAAGGCATCTTTTGATTTAATGTTGTATTCTCCATTAATGTAAAAATTACTTTTGCTGAAATTTATTCTACCAGAGTAAGCATTAGTTAATTCTGAGAAATTTGGTTTTGCAAAATAACTTTCTTCATATCTTCCAACATAACTTAAGCCAAAAGATAACTCATAGTTAGTTTTTTTTAACAATGAGCTGACATTAATATTAGAATCAAATCCAAAAACACTTCCTTTACTAACATCAAAACCACTTCTTTGTTTTCCATACAATGCAGTTAGTGAAATATTATCATTTGGCCTGAAATTAATTTTTCCACCTCTAAGAGCATTATTTATTCCCAAAGAACGATCTTCAAAACTTCTCAATAATAATCCACTACCAAATTGCTCATAAAAGTGACCTAAGGTAGCATCAATTTTTTTTGTTTTATAATTTAAAAAATAAATTCCTAAATTGGTTTTGGTAAATTTAGGGTTATAATTCAATAATGCTTCTGAAGTGTATGATTCTGCTTGAACTCCAGCTGTAAAACTACCATAGTTATAATTTAATGAAAGATAACTATTAGAACGTAATGGTATAGAATCTTGTTCTAAATTTCTTTCTTTATCGTTTAAGTACCATTGACCTGTAGATTCAAAAGAACCAGATAATAGACCTTTAATTGGTGCTTTTTCTTGTTCTTGTGCTTGAAGAAGTGAAGAGAAAAATAAAGAAAATACGACTAATAAATAGTTTTTCATGACTATAAGCTTTTTAATTTTTCAAATAATTTATCTTCATTTCCTGGAGTATGACCATTCTCAGTAAAGACAATTTTACCGTTTTTAATTACAATTAAATAAGGAATATTTGAAATACCTAAACTTCTTTTAAACTCTTGATTAGTGTCTAATAAAATAGTATAGTTCCAACCTTTTCCGTTTACCAAAGGCTTTACTCTTTTTTGAGTTCTAGAATCATCAGTAGAAACAGCAATTAATTCAACATTTAGATTTTTTTTCCAATCTTCATAGACCTCATTTATTGCATCTAATTCTTGAATACAAGGTGAACACCAAGTTGCCCAAAAAGAAAAAAGATATAATTTATCTTTTTCTAAAAAATCTGTTTGAATTGAAACGGTTTTACCATCAATACTTGTGGTCTTAATATTTGGAACATTTTGTTGGGAATAGCTTAAGAAGCCAAATAATAAAAGTAGTAAATGTAGTTTTCTCATTTTTTCTTAATTTGTTGTGCAAATAAATAAAAATTAATGTATTGTTTTGTGTTTTTTTTTATTTATTTGCATTACTATTAAACAAACCAACATTTTTTAATTATGAAGAATTTCAAATTTTTAAGTTTTCTTTTAGCTGCAAGTTTTTTTATTTCTTGTAGTAAAGATGATTCATCTGACTCTGGATCTAATCAACCACCTGCTGTAGACAATACACCAATATCTGGTCAATTTCAAAAAAGAGTTTTAGTTGAGGATTATACAGGAGCATGGTGTGGATATTGCCCAAGAGTTGCTTATGGTATAGAGAAAGTATTAGAGCAATCAACAAAAGTCGTTCCTGTGGCTATTCACCAACAATCTGGTAGCGGTTATGATCCTTATCATTTTGCTGGAGCTACTCCACTAAAAACACTAATCGATTTACAAGGGTACCCAACAGGTAAATTAAACAGAATGTTAACTTGGAGTTATCCAGAAAATTCAAATATCAATCAAGTAAAAAATTTAGCTCTTAACAATGTTGGACTTGGACTTGCTTTAAACTCTACAGTTTCTGGCGGAAATATTAATCTTGATGTTAAAATTAAATTTGCTAAAGACTATACTAATTTAAAATTAGTAGTTTATGTTCTTGAAAATAATTTGATTTACGATCAAGTAAATTATACAAGTTTTTATGGTGGAGGAAGTGTTATTTCAAATTTTGAACATGATAATGTTTTGAGAGATTGTCGAACTAATATTTTAGGTGATGCTATTACTGAAAACACAACTAATGGACAAACCATTACTAAAAACTTTACGTTTCCAATTCCAGCAAGTGTTTCTAATGCAGCAAATTTAAGCTTTGTTGCTTTTGTAGTGGATGGAGCTGATAATAAAGCCATCAATGTGAGAGGTGCTTTACCTAACGAAAATCAACAGTTTGAGATTAATCCATAAAGAAAATAAATATAAAATTTATACAGGTCGCTCGAAAGGCGACCTTTTTTTTTCAGTAAATTTGTGTAATAATTTAAAATATTTGAAATGAAATTTATTTCTTTAATTCAGCAAGTCAATATTGATGATAAAATCAAGAATGCACCAGATAATGGTTACTTAATTGGCGTATGGATTGGTTATGTTTTGCCATTTGTAGTGCTAATAGGACTTGCTTATTATATGTATTATCGTGCAAAAAACAGAAAAGACTTAGAGTAAAATTCCTTAAATTTGCATTCTAAAATCTAAATGATGAGTAAAATCAGAATTACCAAACAGTTTTCTTTTGAAACAGGTCATGCGCTTTATGGCTACGATGGAAAATGTAAAAATGTTCACGGACACAGTTACAAACTCTCTGTAACCGTAATTGGAACACCAATATCCGACTCGAATAATGTAAAATTCGGAATGGTAATTGATTTTTCTGATTTAAAAAAAATTGTACGCGAAGAAATAGTTGATGTTTTTGATCACGCCACAGTTTTTAACAAGAATACACCACATGTTGAATTAGCTGAAGAACTAAAAAATCGTGGTCATCATGTGATTTTAGTAAATTATCAACCTACAAGTGAAAATATGGTGATTGATTTTGCTAAGAAAATTCAAGACAGATTGCCAAATAATATTCAATTACATTCTTTAAAATTACAAGAAACAGAAAGCTCGTTTGCCGAATGGTATGCTTCTGATAATATGTAATTTACTACTTTTACAAAATGTCAAACAAAAAAATCTATTTTGCATCCGATCAACATTTTGGAGCTCCAACGCCTGAAGCTAGTTTTCCACGTGAACAAAAGTTTGTAGCTTGGTTAGATGAAGTAAAAAAAGACGCTGAAGCCATTTTTCTACTTGGTGATTTGTTTGATTTTTGGTTCGAATATAAAACCGTTGTACCAAAAGGATTTATAAGAGTTCTAGGAAAGTTAGCAGAAATTCGTGATAGTGGAATTCCTATTTACTTTTTTGTTGGAAACCATGATTTGTGGATGAATGATTATTTTCAAAAAGAACTAAATATTCCGGTTTATCACGATAATAAAGAGTTTACTTTCAACAATAAAACGTTTTTAATTGGTCATGGCGACGGAAAAGGACCTGGTGATAAAGGTTACAAACGAATGAAAAAAGTATTCGTTCATCCGTTTTCAAAATGGTTGTACCGTTGGCTTCATCCAGATATTGGAATGAAATTAGCACAATATCTTTCTGTAAAAAATAAATTAATTTCTGGAGCAGAAGATGTAAAATACCTTGGAGAAGACAACGAATGGTTAATTTTATATGCTAAGAAAAAATTAGAAACCAAGCACTATAATTACCTAATTTTTGGTCACAGACATTTACCAATGACTTTAAAAATTGGTGAAAACTCGGAATACGTAAATTTAGGTGATTGGATTGGCTACTTTACTTACGGAGTTTTTGACGGAGAGAATTTTGAATTGAAAAAGTTCGAATACTTATCTAAGTAAATAATCTAAAGTTACAGCATCTAGTTTTCCATCAGGAAACAAACCATTTTTTTGTTCAAATGCACCTAATGCTTCAATAGTTGTTTGTTTAAAAAGACCATCAACAGGAATATTGTAACCTTTTTTAACCAAAATCTTTTGCAATTCATACACGAAAGAACTGAAATCGCCTACTTTCAAACTATACTTTTCCGGATTGCTTTTAAAAGTTTCCATCAGGAATTTTCTTTTGATGAATTCGTTGTAATCTTTTGCTTTATAGCCACTTTCTTCAAAGGCAATTACATCTTTATCGTTTAATCCTTCACTTTTCATTTTGGCAGATTGAATCAAACGTTTTTCATACATTTTAACGACACCTAATTTTTTAGCGTATTCGTTTACCAATGCTTTTGTGTCATCATCGTCATCATCAGGATTTCTTACATCAACATCATTATTTACCCAAGATAATCTAACAAAACCATTCACATCTTCAATGGCTTGATGGTAATTCTGCAAAATCGTTTCATCATGATAATTCAAATCAATCTTTTGATTACTAACATAATCACTTCCTGGAGAATGAAAACGATGGTAGTCACTATATAAATTATAGCCCAAAATCAATACAATAGCTGCTAAAAGCACAATGATAATCTGCTTCATAATAAGTAGAGGTTATTTTGTAGACAAAAATAGACAAAATTCACGTTACAATTTGTAGTATTAATTCTTCAAATCTTTCAAACGTAATTGAATGGTTACATTTCCATTAAACTCATTTTCATCAATACAATAGACTGCATCAAATGGTTTCTGATTTTTAGTAGATTCAAGTTTATTTCCTAATCCAAAACCAATTGCGCCAAAACCTTCACTTCCATTTTGCTTTACAAATAACTTCAAATGTTCATTGTCTTTACCTAATGGCTTTGCATAACCCGTGTCTTTTACATTTTTAGTCATAAAAACAGGTGTCATATTTTGGGGTCCAAAGGGTTCAAATTGACTCAATAATCGAATCAACTTCGGATTAATATCTGAAAAATTGATTTCCAAATCCACAGAAATTTCAGGAATTAATAAATCAGGGTGAATCGTTTTTTGAACTTCCTTTTCGAAAGCATCTTTGAATTTTTGGTAATTCTCTTCTTTCAAAGTCATTCCTGCTGCATACATGTGTCCGCCAAATTGTTCCAAATGTTCTGCGCAAGCTTCTAAAGCATTGTAAACATCAAAATCTTTTACCGAACGCGCCGAAGCTGCTAGTTTATAACCACTTTTTGTAAAAACAATAGTTGGTCGATAATAAGTTTCGGTTAATCTAGAAGCTACGATTCCGATTACGCCTTTGTGCCAATTTTCTTGATAAAGTACTGTTGTAAAGTTCTCTTTTTCGTTATTGTTTTCAATTTGAGCCAACGCTTCAACTGTGATTTGTTTGTCTAAATCTTTTCGGTCGGCATTGTGTTGCTCAATTTCGGAAGCAAAAATTTCGGCTTGTTCCAAATCAAATTCGGTTAATAAGGCAACTGCTTCGTTTCCGTGTTTGATTCTTCCTGCAGCGTTAATTCTCGGAGCGATGATAAAAACGACATCCGTTATGGTCAATACTTTTTTCTTCACATTTTGAACCAATGCCTTAATTCCTGGACGTGGATTTGAATTAATCACTTCCAAACCAAATTTGGCTAAAACTCGATTTTCACCTGTAATCGGAACAATATCTGCGGCAATAGCTGTGGCTACCAAATCTAAATAAGGAATTAAATCAAAAATAGATTGATTTCTGTTTTCGGCTAATGCTTGAATGAGTTTGAAACCAACGCCACAACCGCAAAGTTCGTCATAAGGATAAGTACAATCATCACGTTTTGGATCTAAAACCGCAATAGCATTGGGCAATTCATTTCCAGGGCGATGGTGATCGCAAATGATAAAATCGATGTTTTTTTCGTTTGCGTAAGCGACATGATCGATGGATTTTATACCACAATCTAGCGCAATTATTAAAGAAATTCCGTTGTCGTCGGCGTAGTCAATTCCTTTATAGGAAATTCCGTAACCTTCGTCGTAACGATCTGGAATGTAAGTTGCAATATTCGGATAATAACTTTTTAAATAGGAGGAAACCAACGAAACAGCAGTTGTTCCATCGACGTCATAATCTCCAAAAATTAGAATATTTTCTCCGTTTGCAATAGCTTTTTCAATACGTGAAACCGCTTTGTCCATATCTTTCATCAGATACGGATTATGCAAATCGTCTAAAGTTGGCCTGAAAAATGTTTTGGCTTGGTCGTAGGTTGTAATACCTCTTTGTACTAATAAAGTCGCAATGATTTCATCGACTAGAAGTTCGTTTTGTAGTTTCTGAACTTGTTCTTTTTCTGGCTTCGATTGTAATGTCCAACGCATAGGATATTAGATATTAGATTTTTAATATTAGATTTTGGCTTGTAAATGTTTTGCAAATATATGAAAAAATATTTTTTATTTTAAAATTTTATATACTGAAAATCAATACATTGTAATTTAATTTAAAAAAACATTAAAATATTTTGCAAAACATTTAATGCTTTTCGTTATATAATTGTAGATAAATTTTTAAAACAGAAATATGGAATATTTGTACTTAATAATCATAATTGGTTTGCCTTCAATATTTTTAATTATTAAGGCTTTCGTCTTAAAAAAGATTTTTCCTGAAATGAAAATAAAAGATTTTATAGAATATGTCAAACATTCAAAGAAAGTTAACATAAATGTATCCATATTTCCAGAAAAGAAAAGTAATGAATGATAACTACTTTATATTGTTTTCATAAACAAAAGCATAAAAAATATTTTTTTAACTTTTAATCTACAGTGTACTAGAACTTCAACTCCAAAGCTTCACCATCAAATGAAATTCCATCCCAACCAAATGTCATAAAATTTCTGATATTTTGATGATCATTTCCCTCAGGATTTTTTAAAACATCATCAAAATAATAACTTCCAAAAAGTGATAAAGTTTCATCTTTTTCTAAATTATTTATTTTAGCGAAAGCGAAAATTTTGCAAGAACCATTATTTTCGTTTGCATTGTTAAATTGATTTCCATTTTTAAAAGCGGTTGGCGTGAAATTATATTTTTCATCGATATAGACGATGGTTGCTTGAAACGATTTTTGGTTTATTAAGTCTTGCATAATTTAATTATTCATTTTATAATGGTGCTTTTCTATCGTAAATTCTCGTATAATGAAAATATTCTCTTAAATTTAAAATTTCTAGTTCCATTTTTATTTTAAAAATACTATCATTCAAAATTTTATTATCATCTTCTCTTATAAATTTTAAAGGAACTCCAAACAAAACTGCAACTGAATCTCTAAATTTTAAAACTTTTTTATGATTAGAAAAATCTAATTTTTTTAATTTACTATCTACAGAAACAGATATTTTATATAAGCTATCAAATCTTTTTTGTTTAGTAACATCATTTTTAATTTTATAATAGTTTTCTAGATATGTTCCAACTGCAGCACTATGATCTCTTTTTGACAATTGATCAAGTTTGTTATATAAATAGTTATAACTATCATCTTTCTCCTCTTTTTTACAAGAAAATAGGATTATAGATATTACGAAAAGAATGAAATATTTTTTCATAAAGAAATTACATTAATTAAAATATTACAATATTATTTAATTGTATAAAGATATCTACCACCTTCTTTTAGCTCAAAACTTGTACTTATTTCAAGGCCTTTTATTTCTGTTATTTGATTGTTCGAATTAATAATTTCTATTTTTTCAATTTCATTAAAATCTTTCAACCGAAATACGCCACCCCAAATTACAAAAGAATCTTTAGGACTTAATTTAATTAATGTTGATTTTTCAATTGAATCATTGATTAAATCTTTTTTGAAATTAAAATTGTTATATTTTATGATAAATTTTGAAAAATTTTCGAAATTTTTGTGCTGGACTATATAATCTTTTACTGTTTCAGAATCGGCATTATAATAAATCTTTAGATTGCAAAGTTCATTTTTTTGATTTGTTACAGATGCAGATATTGCTCTATCACAAGATGAAAATGATATCATAAAAAGTAATAAAACAATTTTTTTCATTTACTTATAATTAACTGAACACTGACAACCGAACACTGAACACTATTTCTTCCCACCAACTACAGCCACAATCTCACCTTTCGGAGCTTTTGCTTCAAAGTGTTTTAAAACTTCTTCGGCTGTTCCACGAATGGTTTCTTCGTGTAGTTTTGATAATTCTCTTGAGATAGAAACTTGGCGTTCGGCTCCAAAATATTGTACAAATTCGGCTAAAGTTTTTACCAATTTGTGTGGCGAAACGTAGAAAATCATCGTTCGCGTTTCTTCTGCTAAAGCTAAATATCTTGTTTGTCTTCCTTTTTTTTCTGGTAGAAATCCTTCAAATATAAATCTATCGTTGGGCAAACCACTGTTTACTAATGCTGGTACAAAAGCAGTTGCGCCTGGCAAACAATCGACTTCAATATTATTTTCAACACAAGCTCGCGTCAATAAAAAACCAGGATCAGAAATGGCTGGTGTTCCTGCATCAGAAATTAAAGCAATGGTTTCACCACCTTTTAATCGAGCAATCAAATTGTCAACGGTTTTGTGTTCGTTGTGCATGTGATGACTGTGCATGTGTGTGGAAATTTCGAAATGCTTCATTAGTTTTCCACTGGTGCGTGTGTCTTCAGCTAGAATTAAATCGGCTTCTTTTAAAACTTTTATGGCTCTAAAAGTCATGTCTTCAAGATTGCCAATAGGCGTTGGAACTATATAAAGTTTAGACATTTATAAAAACTTTTTCTCAACCAATTCAATAAATCTATCAGCATAATCGTCAGCGCCAACCCAATTGTTATAATCGGGTTTGATGATTTCGTCAATAAAATCTTTCGCCTCTCTAAAAGTGCTGAACGTATTTAATTGTGATAAAACACGATTGTAATCTTCATTGCTGTCAGCAAAAAGGAATTTTACAAATCCCATTCTGTCGTTCAATCCAATATTGATGGTTTTAGAAAGTTTATCATTCAACGAAGGTGTTTTTCCTTCAAATCTATCTACAATAATATCATCCGATTTTTCAAAAACCTCTTTTTTAGAAGTTGGAAGCGTTACATCATTTGGTTTTACAAAAACAGGTTCAGTATAATTTTGACCTAATAAATCTTCAAAAGAAATTTGCTGTGTTTCTTTCTTAGGTTCTTCTACTTTTGGTTCTTCAATTTCTTCAGTTTCAACTGGAGTTTCTGCTGCTAATTCAAAAATAGGTTCAAAATCTAAGTCGCTTTTAGCTTCACCAACAGGAACTTCTTCCTCTTCAATTTCCTCTTCTTCTTCAAGCGTGATTTCGCCAACAATAACAGGTTCTTCTTCAATGGCTTCTTCTTGAACTTCTGTTTCTTCAGATGCAGTAACAATTTCTTGTTCAACAACTTCTTCAACTTTGGCTACAATTTCTTCCTTTTGTTCTTCAACTTCTGAAGCAATTTCTTCAACAACTACTTTTGGGGTTGAAACAACCGTTTTATTTTCAACAAAACTTTCAATTTTTTCTTCGATATCTTCGTTAGAAATATCCGATTTTACTTGTTCATAATTGTCGCCATAAAACTTCAAAACCGTTAATGCTTCGTATAATTTTTGGGTTTCATGATACAATTGATCGATTTCCGATTTGTTTTTTAGCTTCAAAACTCGATGTGCAATGCTGATTAATTCGGCTTCCAATCTTTTTTTCATAACTTTTTGAAATTATAGTGACTAGCTTATCTTATTTTATAATAAATTTGTTTCGATACAAAGTAATAAAAACAATTCCTTTTTTAAGGTCTAAAAATACAAAATGTTTCTCGAAAATACAGTAAATCATAAAGAACAATTTGGTTGGATTGAAGTAATCTGCGGTTCGATGTTCTCAGGAAAGACCGAAGAACTCATCAGAAGACTCAAAAGAGCGCAATTTGCAAAGCAAAAAGTGGAGATTTTCAAACCTGCCATCGATACTCGATATGATGAAGAAATGGTGGTTTCTCACAATAAAAACGAAATTCGCTCAACGCCTGTTCCTGCTGCGGCTAATATTGCAATTTTGGCACAAGGTTGCGATGTGGTTGGTATTGACGAAGCACAGTTTTTTGATGATGAAATTGTAAAAATTTGTAACGATTTAGCCAATTCAGGAATTCGCGTTATCGTTGCTGGTTTGGATATGGATTTTAAAGGAAATCCTTTCGGACCAATGCCTGCGCTGATGGCAACCGCTGAATATGTTACTAAAGTTCATGCTGTGTGCACGCGTACAGGAAACTTAGCACATTATAGTTTCAGAAAAGCAGATAGTGATAATCTAGTTTTGCTTGGTGAAACGGAAGAATACGAACCATTAAGTAGAGCTGCTTACTACAAAGCGATGCGCGAAAATATGGAAGTAAAAGATGCTGAACATTTGTCGGAAGACACAAATCCATAGTCTAAATTGACACTTTCCATAAGAAATATCATCCCAATCATTAAAGCACAATTTGTTGGCGTTAATGAAATAGCTGTAATCGATTCGGTTTCTATTGATAGTCGTTCGCTTCAAAATTCTGAAAGCACTTTATTTTTCGCTATTGTTGGTCCAAATCACGACGGACATAATTATATTTCTAATTTAATTTCAATTGGTGTTTCTAATTTTGTGGTTAATCATGTTCCAAAAGAATTTGAAAACAAAGCCAATTTTTTATTGGTTGAAAATACGCTAGAAGCACTTCAAAATTTTGCATCAGCCTATAGAAGCAATTTCGATTTTCCAATAATAGGAGTTACAGGAAGTAACGGAAAGACCATCATCAAAGAATGGTTGAACTTTTTGTTAAGTCCGGATTATAATATTATTCGTTCTCCTAAAAGTTATAATTCCCAAGTTGGAGTGCCACTTTCGGTTTTAGGGATCAATGAAAAACACAATCTTGGAATTTTTGAAGCTGGAATTTCTACCATAAATGAGATGGAAAATCTTCAGAAAATTATCCAACCAACCATCGGAATTTTATCTAATATTGGTTCGGCTCACGATGAAGGTTTTCATGATATTGGGGAAAAAATCAAAGAAAAACTAAAACTTTTTACCTCGGTTGAAGTTTTGATTATGAATAAAAATAAAACCATTGAAGCTTTTTTAAATCCAAAAATAAATACATTTTCTTGGAGTTCTGAGGATGGAAAAGCAGATGTTTTTGTGATTGCAAAAGAATATTCAGATCAAACGGAACTCAAAATAACTTACCATAAACTTTGTTTTAAAATAACAATTCCGTTCAACGATCAAGCGTCTATTGAAAATGCTATTCAATGTTTGATGGTGCTTTTGTATTTCAAATACGATCAAGATACTATTCAAAATCGTATGCAGTTGCTTTATCCAGTTGAAATGCGTTTGAAAGTTAAAAACGGAAGCAACAATACAACACTTATTGATGATAGCTATAGTTCTGATTATCAATCGTTAAAAATAGCATTAGATTTTCTTGAAAGTCAGAAACAATACAAAAAGAAAACTTTAATTCTGTCGGATATTTTTCAATCAGGATTGGTTTTGGAAGAATTGTATTCTAAAGTTTCTCATTTAATTGTTTCCAACAAAATAAATCGTGTTATTGCTATTGGAGCAACAATTTCAACGTTTAAAAATAAGTTTCCAAATTGTATCGCATTTGAAACAACCGAAAAATTTATTCAAAATATCGATACCATTTCATTTGAAAATGAGACTATTTTGATAAAAGGTGCACGTCATTTTCACTTCGAAGAAATCGTTTCTTTATTGGAAGAGAAAACACATGAAACAGTTTTAGAAATCAATCTGAATGCCATTAGTCATAACTTGAATTATTTTAAATCCAAATTAAGTCCAAAGACCAAATTGATGGTTATGGTAAAAGCTTTTGGATATGGAAATGGTGGTTATGAAATTGCCAAATTGCTGTCGCATCATAAAGTAGATTATCTCGGTGTGGCTTTCGCCGACGAAGGGATTTCGCTAAAAAATGCAGGAATTGACTTGCCGATTATGGTTTTGAATCCTGAAAACACCAGTTTTTCTGCGATTATCCAACATCAATTGGAACCCGAAATTTATTCGATAAAAGGATTGAATGCTTTTTTGAAAATTGCGGAACAAAAAAAGTTGAAGCATTTCCCAATACATATAAAATTGGACACCGGAATGCATCGATTGGGATTTGAAGAAGAAACGATTGATGAATTAATTGCCAAACTAAAAGACAACAAAACGGTTGAGGTAAAAAGTATCTTATCACATTTGTCAGCAAGTGATGATAGGATGTTTGTTGACTTTACACTTTCGCAAATTAAGTTATTTGAAAAATTATCTTCCAAATTAATTTCAGAATTACAAATAAATCCGATTCGTCATATTTTGAATACCTCAGGAATTTCTAATTATTCTCAGGCACAATTCGATATGGTTCGATTAGGAATTGGACTTTATGGAGTTTCCAACGATGAAGAGGAACAAAAATTATTAGAAAATGTTGGTACATTAAAGTCTATAATTTCTCAAATCAGAACTATTGAAGAAGGAGAAAGCGTTGGTTACAGCCGAAGATTTATGGCAACCAAAACCACAAAAGTAGCAACGATACCAATTGGATATGCTGATGGAATTTCAAGACATTGGGGCAATGGAGTAGGTTATGTAACCATAAAAAATAAAAAAGCACCGATTTTAGGAAGTGTTTGCATGGATATGCTAATGGTTGATATTTCGGATATTGAATGCAAAGAAGGAGCTGAAGTCACTATTTTTGGAGACAATCCAACAGTAAGTTTTATGGCAAAACAACTAGGAACAATTCCGTATGAAATTATGACAAGTATTTCACAAAGAGTGAAGCGAGTTTTTTATAGAGAGTAGTAATAATTCTACAAAATGTTAAATATTATGTTAAAATTTTATTTATCTTTGAAACTCAAAACAAAAATATAACCTTAAAAACTAATCAATTATGTTAAAAGAGTTTAAGAATTTTATAATGACAGGAAATGTTATTGAATTTGCTGTCGGTGTGATTATGGCAGGCGCTGTTGGTGCTGTTGTAAACGGATTTGTTGCAGATATCGCAATGCCTTTAGTAGGAATGTTAACTGGAGGAGTTGATTTTTCTGCTTTAAAGTATGTGTTATCTCCAGAAGTTAAAGATGCAGCTGGAGTTGTAACAAGCCCAGAAAATGCATTGAGATATGGTGCATGGATTAACACTTTAGTAAGTTTAGTGGTAATCGGTTTTGTAATGTTTATGATTATTAAAGCATACAACAAAATGAAAAAACCAGTTGAAGCTCCAGCTCCAGCAGGACCATCTCAAGAAGAATTGCTTACTCAAATTAGAGATTTATTGAAAAAATAATAAACCGCTACAGTATATATTCTAACCAAACCGCTTCTTAATTGAGGCGGTTTTTCTTTTTCAAAAAACAACTTCAACTTCAAAAAACAATTTCAACTTCAAAATTTTCTCAAATCTGTGTTTCAAAAATAATCAAATTCAATTTAAAAATTTTAATTATTAATTCATAATTTTTAATTTAATTTCTACCTACTTTTGTACTTCCAAATTTTTATTAAAATTTAAATATATTTATATGAGAGTTGCTGTAGTTGGTGCAACCGGAATGGTTGGCGAAGTAATGCTTCAAGTTTTAGCAGAGAGAAATTTTCCTGTAACTGAGTTAATTCCTGTTGCTTCAGAGAAATCTGTTGGTAAAGAAATTGAGTTTAAAGGAACGAAATATAAAGTAGTTGGTTTGCAAACTGCTGTAGAAATGCGTCCTGATATTGCTTTGTTTTCTGCTGGAGGTGAAACTTCTTTAGAATGGGCTCCAAAATTTGCCGAAGTAGGAACAACGGTTATCGACAACTCATCAGCTTGGAGAATGGATCCAACTAAAAAATTAATAGTTCCAGAAATCAATGCGTCTGAATTAACTAAAGAAGATAAAATTATTGCTAATCCAAACTGTTCAACAATTCAAATGGTTTTGGTTTTAGCACCTTTACATAAAAAATATAAAATCAAACGTGTTATTGTTTCTACTTATCAATCTATTACAGGAACAGGTGTAAAAGCAGTGCAACAATTAGAAAATGAGTATGCTGGAATTCAAGGTGAAATGGCTTATAAATATCCAATTCACAGAAATGCAATTCCTCAATGTGATAGTTTTGAAGAAAACGGTTACACTAAAGAAGAAATGAAATTGGTTCGTGAAACTCAGAAAATTATTGGTGATAAAACGATTGCCGTTACAGCAACAGCTATTCGTGTGCCAATTGTTGGTGGACATAGCGAAGCAGTGAATATTGAATTCGCAAACGATTTTAATGTAAGCGAAATCAGAGATATTCTTCATCACACCGATGGAGTTGTTGTTCAAGATAATACTGATACTTACACTTATCCAATGCCTTTGTTTGCTCAAGGGAAAGATGAGGTTTTTGTAGGTAGAATTCGTCGCGATGAAAGTCAGCCAAATTCCTTAAACATGTGGATTGTAGCTGATAATTTAAGAAAAGGAGCTGCAACAAATACTATTCAAATTGCAGAATATTTAGTTGCTAATAAATTAGTTTAATTAAATTCAAGTATACAAACCATTTGAGTTTACAAATCTTAAAATTTGTTAATTCAAGTGGTTTTTCATTGTTACTAGTATATATTTGCCCTAATGAAAGGAAAATACTCTGTAGTTAGTTTGTTTTTTGGTTTGGCAATATTGTTAGCAATATTGTTACAATCGTTGCATTCTTATCACCACATAGAAGTTGCACTTTCAGAAAAACATTGTAATCACAAATACGCTGTTAACAAGACTGAAATAAGTCATAGTCATCACGATTCTGACCATTGTTTTGTTTGTGAGTTTACTTTTAGTACTTCCATAAAATCAGATTTTTATACTTTTAATTTCAAGAAAGTTGAGATTCCTGTTTATTATTCTTATTTCTATTCCAGAGAAATAACCCAATCCTTTAGAGGAAGTCTTTTTGCGCTTCGAGCACCACCGAGTTTTATTGTTTAGCCATTATTTATCCGAAAAACATTCGGATTATATTCTATTAACAATAAAATCATTTTACATGAAATCATTTTTTATAGCCCTATTTTTAGGGTGTTCTATATTTGCCAGTGCGCAAAACAAAGTCGTTGGAGTTGTATCTGACAAACAAAACTTTCCAATTTCTGCAGTGAATATTTCTATTCCTGAGCTTCACAAGGAAACAATATCTGATGAAAACGGAAAATATTTTTTTAGCAACTTACCATCAGGAAATTTCAGGATTGTTTTTTCATTTATTGGATATGAAACTCAGTCAAAACCATTTTCTGTCAACCAAAAAGAAATTAGAATAGATGTAACTCTTGAAGAAACTATTCACCAAATGGATGAGGTTATTGTTTCTACAGCATTCAACAAATTACAATCTCAGAATGTAATGAAGGTTGAGCACCAATCGGTGAAATCACTTCAACAAAAAGGAACTTCTACATTGATTGAAGGTTTAGCAACAATTCCTGGAGTATCTCAAATTTCTACAGGAACTTCTATTGGAAAACCTGTAATTCGAGGTTTAAGTGGAAATAGAGTTTTAGTTTATTCTCAAGGTGTGCGTATGGAAAACCAACAATTTGGAGAAGAGCATGGATTGGGCTTGAACGATGCTGGTGTAGAAAGTGTTGAGGTCATCAAAGGACCAGCTTCGTTGTTGTATGGTTCTGATGCTATTGGTGGTGTTTTATATTTTAATCCAGAAAAATTTGGTAAACCCAATACTTCACAATTAAATTTTAATCAAAAATATTTTTCAAATACAAACGGAACTAATACTTCGCTTGGATATAAATTATCTGGCGAAGATTTAAAGTTTTCTACTCGCATAAGTAATAACAGACATGCAGATTATAAAATTGCAGATGGTGATAAAGTTACCAATACAAGATACAACGAATTGGATTTTAAATCAGGTTTAGGGTATTCCAATTCCAATTTCGCAACAACTTTTAGGTATAATTACAATAAGTTATCACTTGGAATTCCTGAGGAAGGCATTGCAGAACAATCGAATTCAAAAAAACCAGAGTTTCCTAGTCAAGGTGTTATAAGTCAGATATTGAGTTTAAATAATACAATATTTTTCAAAAACTCTAAGTTGGATGCCGATTTGGGTTACATCAATAACGACAGAAGTGAATATGAAGATAGTGATGTTGCAATTTTACAAATGAAATTGAAAACGTTGAATTATAATGTGAAATATTATTTACCAAAATTCGGAAAATTTGAATCTATAATTGGAACGCAAGGAATGCATCAAACCAACAAAAATTCTGGTGAAGAATTGTTAATTCCGGATGCTACAACTACTGATTTTGGCGTTTTTGGAACTATAAATTATGAATGGAATAAAAATGTAATTCAAGCTGGAGTTAGATTTGACAACAGAAATATAACATCTGAAACTAATGGAACAGAAGGTGATGAAGGTTATTTTGCAGCCATTGATAAGAAGTTTCAAAGTTTTAATTCTTCTTTAGGATTCAAAACTAATTTGAAAGAAAATGTTATTTTAAGATTAAATGTAGCTTCTGGATTTAGAGCGCCAAATTTGGCTGAATTAACTTCCAACGGTGTTCATGAAGGAAGCAATCGCTACGAAATTGGAAACTCAAATTTAGAAAACGAACAAAATTTTCAAACGGATTTGAATTTAGAATATAGAAATCCGCACTTTGAATTGTTTGTAAATGGATTTTATAATCACATCAATAATTATATTTTTATTTCACCTAACGGAACTTTAATTGATGGAAACGATGTTTATGATTACGTTCAAGCTAATGCTAACTTGTTTGGTGGTGAAGCCGGAATTCATTTTCATCCACATCCTTTAGATTGGTTGCACGTAACAAGTAGTTTTGAAAGTGTTACTGGGAAAAGACAAAATGGCGATAATTTACCATTGATTCCTGCTAACAGATGGAACAATGCTTTAAAGACAGAGTTTAAATCATCCAAATATTTTAAAGATGGTTTTGCTGTTTTAAATGTTGAATATACTTTACGTCAAAATAATCCAAGTCAATTTGAAACAATGACTAATGATTATACATTATTAAATATTGGTTTTGGTGGAAAAGTCACACTAGGTAAAACCATTTTTGAAATTAATTTGAATGCAAATAATATTTTTGATAGAAATTACGTGTCTCATTTATCAAGACTAAAAACAGATGGAATTCCTAATATTGGAAGAAATATTGTTTTAGGAATCAATTTTAATATATAGATTTATAAACCAGACAGACTTGTAAATCTGTCTGGTTTAATTTTTTTAAAATCGATTATCTCCGTCTAATAATCTGCCAATTCCGCCAAGCAAACTTCCTTCTTCTTTAGAACTTCCTCCAGCTCTAGGTGCTGAAGCAATAATTCTATCGGCAAGACGACTAAAAGGCAATGACTGAATATAAACTGTTCCAGGTCCACGAAGTGTTGCGTAAAACATTCCTTCTCCTCCGAAAATCGTATTTTTAATTCCGCCGATAAATTCAATATCGTAGTCAACATCTTTTGTAAATCCTACAATGCAACCTGTATCAACTTTTAAAATTTCTCCAGCAGCTAATTCTCTTTTTGCTAAAGTTCCGCCCGAATGTACAAAAGCCATTCCGTCTCCTTCTAGTTTTTGCATAATAAAACCTTCACCACCAAAAAGACCACGGCCAAGTTTTTTAGAAAATTCAATTCCAACAGAAACACCTTTTGCAGCACATAAAAAAGCATCTTTTTGACAAATGAATTTTCCTTGAAATTGTCGTAAATCTATCGGAATAATTTTCCCGGGATATGGAGAAGCAAAACAAACTTTACTTTTAGCATTGTTCTGATTTAAATATGCCGTCATAAAAAGACTTTCGCCAGTCAAAACTCTTTTTCCTGCAGAAAGTAATTTTCCAAAAACACCACCTTGATCTTGACCTGAACCATCGCCAAAGATAGTTTCCATCTTGATTCCGTTGTCCATCATCATAAAACTTCCAGCTTCTGCAACGACAATTTCTTGCGGATCGAGTTCTATTTCTACATATTGCATTTCTTCACCAAAAATTTGGTAATCTATTTCGTGAGCTTGCATAATTTCAATTTTTAAGATTATTACTATTAGATAATTATTTAAACAAAAAGTTACAATGAAGATACTAAAAACACATCAAATACAGAAATGTTTAAAAAATTAAGTTTTAAAATATTTATTATATAAAAAATTAATTATATTTTTACCATATTACTAACCAATAAAATAAATATTTATGAATTCAATGTTTACAAAAATTGTTAGAATACTGTTAGGAATTATACTTGTTTTATTTGGTACGAATAAGTTTCTTGGCTTCATTCCCTTACCAGAATTACCAGATCAAGCAAATAGTTTTATGACTTCTCTTGGCTCAACTGGTTACGTGTTGAAAACTGTTGGCGTATTAGAAATTGTTATTGGAGCTTTACTTCTTATGAAAAAATGGGTTGCTTTTGCATTAACATTATTAGCGCCAATATCAATTAACATTCTATTATTTCATTTGTTTTTAGATGTGAATGGGATAGGAGGAGCACTATTAGTGGCCATTTTAAATGGAATTTTAATTTATAAATATTGGACACATTATAAATCGTTATTTCAATAAATTAAAAAGCTTCCATTTATTGGAAGCTTTTTTTAGTACTCTAGTTTACCAACATGATTCATTACCCTTACAATTTTCCCTTTTCTTTTTTCAATGTAAGAAGAAGAATTCGTGGCTTTATATTTTCTTGGATTTGGTAAAATGGCTGCAATTCCAGCGGCTTGAATTTTAGTTAAGTTTTTTGCGTCTGTTCTGTACCAATGTTCGGCTGCAGCTTCTGCACCATAAACACCTTTGCCCATTTCTATTGAGTTTAGGTAAACTTCCATGATACGTTCTTTTCCCCATACAATTTCAATCAAAAATGTGAAATATGCTTCCAAACCTTTTCTGATATAACTTCTACCTTGCCACAGAAATACATTTTTTGCGGTTTGTTGTGAAATGGTGCTTCCTCCTTTAAGTTTTTTTCCACGATTATTGTTTTTAAAAGCTTTTTGCATCGCTTTAAAATCAAAACCATTGTGTTTTAAAAAGTTACCATCTTCACTTGCAATCACAGCTTTTTGAAGATTAATAGAAATATCCTCTAAAGGAACCCAATCATGACTGCAAGTCATTTCTTGCCCATCTATTTTTTGTTCAATTGCTCTTGTAATCATTAATGGAGTGAAAGGAACAGGAATCCATTTAAAAAGAACAACCAATAAAATGGATATTCCAAAAAACCAAAGCATAGATTTCCAGAGAAATGTTTTAAGCTTTTGAAAGAAGGTTTTGTTTGTAGATTTTGAAGTGTTCTTTTTTGTTGCCATTTTATATTAATTCTGCTAATTCTTGTCCTATTAAACTTCCAATTGCCACACCCATTCCGCCAAGACGAACACCACAATAAACATTTTCAGAAAGTTGAGAAACAATTGGGTTTTTGTGTGAGCCAATTCCCATAATTCCACTCCAACGATGTGCGATTTGAAATTCTTGATTTGGTAAAATTACATTTTTTAATAACTCTTCCAATCGATTTTGAATTTTTTCTGTTTGAGATAAATCGGTTGTAGTTTCTCCATCAAAATCTAAATTCCTCCCGCCACCAAGTAGAATTCTATCTTCAAAATTTCTAAAATAATAATAACCTTTATCTAAATGAAAAGTACCGCGAATGTCTAAATTAGGAATTGGCTCCGTTATTAAAACTTGTGCCCTTGCAGGTTTTACTGCATTATTTGTTAATTGCGATGCAAATCCATTTGTTGCAAAAAGTAATTTTTTAGTTTCAAATGAATAATCATTTACAACAATTTCTACAGAATTATTTTTTTCAATATGTGAAGTAACTATGGCTTGATTCAGAATTAAAATTTCTTTAGAAATGGCTTCCTTAATAAGTGCTTGCATCATACTTCCGGTATCAATCTGACCTTCATAAGGATTGAAAATAGAATATTCATGTATATTTTGAAAATTGAATCGATCAAATTCTTTAGAAAAAACGTCTGATTTAAAAAGTGGTTTTATGACATCATTTATAAATGGTAATTTTTGTAAACATTCATTATAAGTGTTTTCATCTCCTTTCAAAAATAATTCATAACCTCCATAGGGTTTGAAATCAATGGCTTCATCACCAAGTCGTTTTCTTAAAAGTTGCAATCCATTCCAACGTTTTTGAATCAATTGAATGACTTCTTCTTCTGAATGGGATTTTAAGTCGTCAATAATTTCTGATAGACTACCAAAACAAGCAAATCCGGCATTTTTTGTACTTGCACCTTGAGGAAGAATCCCCTTTTCAAGAATTAAAATCTTACTTTTTGGAAATCGTTCACGAAGATTTAAAGCGCAATGTAAACCTACAATTCCACTGCCTACGACAGTTAAATCAATATTTGAAAACCAATTTTTTATTTCCCAATAACTTAATTTCATTTTCTAAAATTTCTATAAAAATAATTTTTTTTAATCAAATATTCTTTCTCATAAAATTAATAATTACTTTTAACGAATCATTAAATAAATTATTTCAGTATTCAAAGATACTGAACTCTGAAATAAATTCAGAGAAATCTAAATTCACAATAAAATGAAGAAAATATTTTTTATAATCGTTAGTACAATGAGTATAGCAGCATCAGCGCAACAAGTTTTATCTCCAGAATTACTTTGGAAATTAGGAAGAGTTTCTGTTTTAGGAATTTCAAAAGATGGAAAATCGGTAGTTTATAAAGTTGTCATTCCATCAGTAGAGGAAAATAAATCGAATTCTAAATTTTATACCATTCCAGTAAATGGAGGAAATGCAACCGAAGTAAATGACACTAAAGATTTAGTTTACAATAAAAATGTTTCTCCAGATGGGAAATACATTTTGTCTTCTCAAGAAGTAAAAATCAACAAAGTTTTAGGTAAAGATATTTATCCAAACCTTGATAAATCAAATGCACAAGTATACAACTCGTTAGATTATCGCCATTGGGATACTTATAACGATGGAAGTCACAACCACGTCTTTTATGCTGAAAATAAAGAAAGTGCTACACTAATTGATATTATGCCAAATGAACCTTACGATTCACCCCAAAAACCTCACGGTGGTGATGAAGATTTCATTTGGTCACCAGATTCAAAAAGCATTATTTATGTTTCTAAAAAGAAATTCGGAACAGAATATGCTATTTCTACAAATACTGATTTGTATGAGTACAATTTAGAAACAAAAACTACCAGAAATTTAACAGAAGCAAACAAAGGATATGATACCAATCCAACGTTTTCTCCAACAGGAAATCTAACTTGGTTGCAAATGAAACGAGACGGATATGAAGCCGATAAAAATGACATCATCGTTCGTTTCAAAGGAGTGGACTTGAATCTTACAGCCAATTGGGACGGAAGTGTAGATAATTACTCATGGAGCGCCGATGGTAAAAAAGTATATTTTGTTGCTGCTGTTGACGGAACCAAACAATTATTTGAAGTAAATTTTCCAGGTTTAACCAAAATTGCTCTTATGGTTACTCAGGTTACTAATGGTGATTTCGATGTATCGGATATTGTGGCGTTCTCTGGCGATAATGTAATCGTTACAAGAACCGATATGAATCATGCAGCTGAGGTGTTTTCATATAATTTAAAGAAAAAAACTTGGTTGCAATTGACTAAAATCAATGATGAAACTTACAGCAAACTAGTTTTACCAAAATACGAAAGAAGATATGTTACCACAACCGACGGAAAGAAAATGTTGGTTTGGGTAATTTTACCTCCAAATTTTGATAAAAATAAAAAATATCCAACACTTTTATATTGCCAAGGCGGACCACAATCGCCATTGACTCAAAGTTATTCTTTCCGTTGGAATTTCTCTTTGATGGCTTCACAAGGTTATGTTGTAGTTGCTCCAAACCGTCGTGGAATGTACGGTCATGGACAAGAATGGAACGAACAAATCTCTAAAGATTGGGGCGGACAAGTAATGGACGATTATCTTTCTGCAATTGATGATGTGGCTAAAGAAAGTTATGTTGACAAATCAAGACTTGGTGCTGTTGGAGCAAGTTATGGTGGCTATTCTGTGTTTTACTTAGCAGGAATTCACAACAACAGATTTAAAACATTTATTTCGCATTGTGGTGTTTTCAATTTAGAAAGCATGTACGGCACAACCGAAGAAGTATTCTTCAACAATTGGGATCATGGTGGCGCATATTGGGAAAAAGACAACGCTGTAGCACAAAAAACTTATGCCAAGTTTAACCCAATCAATATGGTTGATAAATGGAATACTCCAATATTAATTATTCAAGGAGGAAAAGATTACCGTGTGCCAATAGGACAAGGACAAGAAGCCTTCCAAGCTGCACAATTACGCGGAATTAAAAGTAGATTTTTATTATTCCCAGACGAAAACCACTGGGTGCTAAAACCACAAAACGCTCAAGTATGGCAAAGTGAATTTTATAAATGGTTGAAGGAGACGTTGTAGTTTTATTTGGTAAAAAAATATTTATGAAAGTAGTTTTTATTAAATTTTTTTCGATTTTGATATTTATTTGTTGTATTTCATGTGATACACCTTATGTTTTATTTGTAGAAAATAATACAAATAAAGATGTTGAAGTGTTTGTGAAATCTAAAATAAAAATCAACTTTGATTCATTACGATATAGTGAACGGAAAATATCAAGAAAAGAGGTAAGTTTATTTAATCTCAGAAAAACAGAATCGCTTAATTTTATACATAAAAGTAAAATTAAAAAAATAGACAGTCTATCTTATTCTTTAATAATAAAATCAGGAACAACTTCAATCATTGGACCAAATCCATTGAAGAATCCATTTGAAACAATCCATTATTATAATTCAAAAAAGAAAATTTACTTTTCAAGTAGTAAAAGTGATTCAACAGAAATTCTCTATCCTAGAAGAACGATATTAGAAATAAAGTAAGTTTCTATTCCAAACAAAAACCCCGACTTCAATTGAAATCGGGGTTTAAATTTTATTAAGTAAATCCTATTTGAAATACTCCTCAAAACAAGCAACAGTATCGTCATCACTCATTTTAGTAGAAGTACTATCAGACGATTCAACGTTTTTATATTGCGCTGTATCGGCTAGAAACTTCATAAATTGCTCCTGAATTTGTCCAGTTCCGGTAATATGAATTTGGTCAATATTCGGCATTTTCATAGCAATTTCCTTAAAGAACTTTTGCGTTAAAGTAATCTCCTGATTATTCTCGGCATTTTCACTAGTGTTTTTATCGGGACCATTATTTGTAACGTGATCTAGCACCACAAATTCGCCTGTATCAACATCTTCTCTTCCAATAATTGTAGCGTTATGCGTATCCATCCAAACACCAAACTGTTTTTTGTTTTTTTGTGACATTTTTTTTAGTATTTAATATTTCATTAAAAGTTATTATCTCATTTTCTTTAAAATCAGAGATAAACTAGTTTGTAAAATTCACTCTTTCCTACTAAAATAAGTTACATATTTTAAAAATAATATTACATAGTAAACACATTTATAAAATCAACAAAAAACCCCGACTTCAATTGAAATCGGGGTTTAATTCTTAAATCAAAAATCGTTATTCAACAATCTTCAATCAATTAATATCTGTAATACTCAGGTTTGAATGGTCCTTGAACTTCAACACCTATGTAATCTGCTTGGTCTTGACGTAAAGTTTCCAATTCAACTCCTAACTTTGCAAGGTGTAAAGCAGCAACTTTTTCATCTAAATGTTTAGGTAACATATAAACTTCATTTTTGTAAGCTGCGCTGTTAGTCCATAATTCAATTTGAGCTAACGTTTGGTTTGTAAAGGAATTACTCATTACAAAACTTGGGTGACCAGTTGCACAACCTAAGTTTACTAAACGACCTTCAGCTAAGATAAGAATATCTTTTCCAGCGATAGTATATTTATCAACTTGTGGTTTGATTTCAACTTTAGACACACCATGGTTTTTGTTTAACCAAGCCATATCAATTTCGTTATCGAAGTGACCAATGTTACAAACGATAGTTTTGTCTTTCATTTGCTCAAAGTGAGAACCAAGAACGATATCTTTATTTCCTGTAGTTGTGATGATAATATCAGCATTAGCAATAACTGTGTTTAATTTTTTTACTTCGAATCCGTCCATTGCAGCTTGTAAAGCACAAATTGGATCAATTTCAGTTACAGTTACAATTGAACCAGCACCACGGAAAGAAGCCGCAGTTCCTTTTCCAACGTCTCCATACCCACAAACAACAACTCTTTTTCCAGCTAACATAATATCTGTTGCTCTTCTTACAGCATCAACAGCCGATTCTTTACAACCGTATTTGTTGTCAAATTTCGATTTAGTAACCGAATCATTTACGTTAATTGCCGGCATGAACAAAGTTCCGTTTTTCATTCTTTCATACAAACGGTGAACACCAGTTGTAGTTTCTTCTGATAAACCTTTAATTCCAGGAATTAATTCTGGGTAACGGTCAAAAACCATATTTGTTAAATCACCACCATCATCAAGAATCATGTTCAATGGTTTTCTATCTTCACCAAAGAATAAAGTTTGCTCAATACACCAGTCAAACGACTCTTCGTCAAGACCTTTCCAAGCATAAACTTGAATTCCAGCAGCAGCAATAGCAGCAGCAGCTTGATCTTGAGTTGAGAAAATGTTACAAGATGACCAAGTAACTTCGGCACCAAGAGCAATTAAAGTTTCAATTAAAACAGCAGTTTGAATAGTCATGTGAAGACATCCTGCAATTCTTGCACCTTTTAAAGGTTGAGTTGCACCATACTCAGCTCTCAACGCCATTAATCCTGGCATTTCAGCTTCAGCCAATTCAATTTCTTTTCTTCCCCAAGCTGCAAGGTTAATGTCCTTAACTTTGTAAGCTACAAATGGTAATGTTTGTGTACTCATCTATTATGTATATTTGTGTTTTTAAAATTTGGTGCAAAATTACAACATAGGTTTTGATTTTAATAATTTATTTTAAAATTTGTGAAATGTTTAAATGTTTAATCTTTTGAAAAACAACAAAATACTAAATGCCATTACTTAAAGTAGTCTATTTGTCTAACAATACTAAACTGTATCTTTGGAAGATTACAGAAGATTTTGATATGCTTTTCAGTCAAGTAAAATTGAAAGATTCATCTTTAGCACGATTGGAAAGTATGAAATCTGAAAGTCATCAAAAAGGATTTTTGGCTGTTCGAATGTTGTTACAACACAATGATTATTCGGATTTCGATTTATTTTATGATGAATTCGGAAAACCGCATTTAAAGCCGCAAGGTTGTAGTATTAAAGATGTCGAAATTTCGATTTCTCATTCCAATGATTTTTCCGCTATCGCAATTAGTGATTCAAAAGTTGGATTAGATTTTGAACGATTAAAAGAAAAAACACTCCGAATTGCACCAAGATATATGGATGTTTCGCATTTAAAAAATCTATCCGAACAAGAAAAAATCAAAAAAGCAACGGTCGTTTGGGGAATTAAAGAAAGTATTTTCAAAATCAAAAACGAAGAAGGAATAAGTTTTCTAAACCATATTTTTGAAGAAGATTTTTCTTTTGAAGATAAAAAAGCAACAGCAAAACTAATATTTAATAATAAAGAAGAAAAGTTCCAAATTCAATTCGATTCCGTAGAAGATTATATCTTTGTTTGCGCCTTTGAAGATGTAAAATAGATTTCTTAAATTTCTAAAATCTGTGTTCAAAAAAATGTCAATATACCAACAAATATTAAATTCAAAAGCTAAAGGTGAAAAACTCCTTGCCATTCTTTTCGATCCAGATAAGTTAGCGGTTGAAAACCTTTCGGATTTGATTCAAAAAATAAACCATTCACCAGCAACACATATTTTTGTCGGTGGAAGTTCCTTTGATGGAACACATTTAGATGAATTGATTATCGAATTAAAATCAAAAATCAACTTACCATTTTTATTGTTTCCCGGAAATCCATCACAAATTTCAGATAAAGCCGACGGAATTTTATTTTTAACTTTATTATCAGGCAGAAATCCAGATTATTTAATTGAACACCAAGTAAATGCTGTCCCAATTATTAAGAAAACAAATTTAGAAGTTATTTCAACAGGATATATTTTAATAGAAAGTGGAAATGAAACGGCTGTTGAAAGAGTAAGTCAAACCAAACCATTAGATAGAAACAACCACGAATACGCATTGCAAACCGCACAAGCAGGCGAATTTATCGGGAATAAATTAATTTATCTCGAAGCTGGAAGTGGAGCAAAATTATCCGTTCCCAAAGAAATGATTACATTAGTTTCGCAAAATATAAACGTTCCTTTAATCGTTGGTGGAGGCATTCGTTCCAAACAAGAAATCGAAAATGCTTACAATACAGGTGCAGATTTAGTTGTAATCGGCACTGCATTTGAAAATGACACTGATTTTTTTAATTTATAATCAAGCTTTGGAAATCAACAACCGTTAATTACATGCTAGACTTTTTAATATCACAATATAAAAACGCCACATCCCTTCAAATTATATTGGAGTCATTCGCATTTGTATTTGGAATTTTGAGCGTTTATTTTGCAAAAAAAGAAAACATTTGGGTGTATCCAACAGGATTAATCTCAACAATTATTACGGTTTATTTGTTGTATCAAGCCAAATATTTTGGCGATATGACTATGAATTTTTACTATTCTATAATGAGTATTTATGGTTGGTATAAATGGGCTTCTAAGGACAATGAACCCGAATTGGAAATCACTAGAACTTCAAGAAATGAGAAAATTATTGGTGTAGGATTATTCATTTTAACAATGATAATTACTTATTTAGTATATCTTTTTTTCGATTATAAACTTGAAATTCCTAATTATATTGATATTTTTACATCAGGAATATTTTTTACAGCTATGTGGTACATGGCCTTAAAGAAAATAGAAAATTGGACCTTGTGGATTATTGGTGATTTGATAGCTGTTCCTTTATTTGCCCATAGAGGCTTAGGTATGTTGTCATTACAGTATTTAATTTTCACAATATTAGCTATTTTAGCATACATTCAATGGAAGAACATCTTAAACAAGAACATACAGAAATAATAAAAATTGCTTTTGTAGGACCTGAATCGACAGGGAAAACCACATTAGCATCGCAACTTGCAGAAGAATTCAATACCAATTGGATTCCAGAGTTTGCACGCGATTACCTTCAGGACAAATGGGATTTAAAACAAGAAATTTGTGTTAAAGAAGATTTAATGCCAATTGCAATTGGACAAACACAACTTGAGAATAACGCTCTGAAGAATGCTAATAAAATCCTTTTTTGTGACACTAATGTTTTGGTTACCAAAGTGTTTTCCGATATTTATTACAAATCTTGCGATGCTCTAATTGAGAAAGCGGCC
The DNA here is from genome assembly GCF_039539165.1 of Flavobacterium chungnamense. NCBI lineage: Bacteria > Pseudomonadati > Bacteroidota > Flavobacteriia > Flavobacteriales > Flavobacteriaceae > Flavobacterium > Flavobacterium chungnamense. The sequence continues at coordinate 76,201 of NZ_BAABCS010000021.1, read as the reverse complement.
AAAAAACACAAATATGATTTGATTTTTCTTACCGACATTGACGTTCCTTGGGAAAAAGACGATCTAAGAGATAAACCAGACGATAGGGAAGAATCAATTGCTATTTTTGAACAAGCTTTGGTTGAATTCAAAAAACCATATATTAAATTATCGGGAACTAAAGAAGAGCGTCTCGAAAAAGCAACCAAAATAATTTCAGATTTTCAAAAAGCAAAAGAATTAGGTTTAAACTCATTAGACTTTATAAAAATTTACCAGAGAAATACTAATTTAGATATTATTGAAGAACAATTTCAAATTTTAAAAAGCGGAATTCCAAAGATAAATTTGGAACGACCAGCCATAATTAATGACGGAATTCTAAGAATAACAGATGACGAAGCTAAGTATTTTTCAAATTTTTTTGATGAAAAGAAGAATAATCTCAAATTGAAAAAATTTGTGCCAGCTTCTGGAGCAGCAAGTAGAATGTTTAAGTTTTTAAACGAATTTTTGAATGAATTTAAACTGGGTGAAGAAAGTATAAACGCCTACATAAATAGAAAAAAGGATAAAAATTTACCTATTTTTTTGGTTGCCAAAGAAAAACTTCCATTTTACAAAGAAATTTTAGAGGCAGCTAAATCTTCATTGCCAGAATATGAAACTTGGGAAAAAGACACGCAAGATTTTGGTTTTATAAAAACAATGCTTTCGCCAAAACAGTTTGATTTTTCAAACAAACCAAAAGGCGTTTTACCTTTTCATAAATACGATAATCATACTGCTACAGCAATTGAAGAACATTTAAATGAATGTGCATTTTATACTACTTCAAACGGAAAATCTAATCTTCATTTTACGGTTTCAGAGGAACATCAAAATGATTTTGAAACCATTATCAATGAAGTAAAACCTAGAATTGAAAAGCAAACCAATACAGAAATTAATGTAAAATATTCTTACCAAAATAAAGCTACAGATGTTATTGCAGTTGATTTGGAAGGAAATCCTTTTAGAGATGAAAATGACAATATTGTTTTTAGACCCGGCGGACATGGTGCATTGATTGAAAATTTGAACAACTTAATTGCAGACGTAATTTTTATTAAGAATATTGATAATGTAATTCAAAATCATATTCAAGAAATAGCACTTTATAAAAAAGCTTTGGCAGGAATTTTAATTCAATATCAAGAAACTATTTTTAAGTATATGAAAATGCTTAATTATGAAAATGTTTCTAACGAAGATTTGAATGAAATTGTAAATTATATAAAATCAAAATTGAATATTGATATAAAAGATGATTTTTCAAAATTCACCAAAGAAAGTAAAGTAGATCATTTAAAAACGATTTTAAACCGTCCAATTCGTGTTTGTGGAATGGTTAAAAATGAAGGCGAACCTGGTGGTGGACCATTTTGGGTAATCGATAAAAAAGGAAAGACATTTTTACAAATAATAGAATCTTCTCAGATTGACTCGAAAGATACAAGGCAAAAAGAAATCTTTGAAAGCGCTACACATTTTAATCCAGTTGACCTTGTTTGTGGAATAAAAGATTACAATGGACAAAAATTTGATTTAATGAAGTTCATAGATAAAAATTCAGGCTTTATTGTTGAAAAAAACAACAAAGGAAAATCATTAAGAGCATTCGAACTACCGGGACTTTGGAATGGAGCAATGGCAAAATGGTTGACAATTTTTGTTGAAGTGCCACTTATTACTTTCAATCCAGTAAAAACCGTAAACGACTTATTAAAACCTGCTCATCAATCAACTAATGGATAAGGAGAAAATCATTTCAGAACTTACCTATAAAGCAGTAAGAAGTTCAGGTGCTGGCGGACAAAACGTAAATAAAGTTTCGTCTAAAGTGGTTTTGACATTTGATTTAACCAATTCACAATCACTTTCTGAAGAAGAAAAAGAATTATCTCAAAAGAAATTAAAATCTAAATTAACTACAGAAGGAATTCTAATTCTAAATTGCGACGAAGACAGAAGTCAATTAAAAAACAAAGCAATTGTAACAAAAAGATTTTTTGAAATTATAGAAAAATCATTAATCGTACCAAAACCCAGAAAAGTCACAAAAATTCCCAAATCAGTGATCGAAAAACGATTAAAAGAAAAATCCACAAATTCTGAAATAAAACAAAACAGAAAAAAACCAGAGTTGTAAAACTTTTTGATCGAAATTGAATTTTGATATTGCAATTGTCATTTATATTGACTTACCTTTGTAATGTCTCAAAAGGGGTGCAATTATTAATTTATTAATGAAAGCTGAGATTATACCCAATGAACCTGGGCAGGTAATGCTGCTAAGGGAAAAATGACAGATTATTTTGTGGTGTGTACGCTACAAAAATGTCATAGGAAACAACTAATTAATTTTTTAATCCAAAAGAATAATTACCTCTTTTTATTCGTATAATTTATTTTACGAATGGAAATTTTATTAGCTACGCTCAGTTCGCCAAAAGCTCGAGTCAAACAAATTTGCCACAAAGGCACAAAGACTCGAAATGTTTCGCTGTCTATTTTCTTTTCTCTATTTTCTTTTTTCTCTGTCAGTCAAGAGAAACCCAAGGACACAACAAAAGTTACAACTCTTGATGAAGTTTTAATTGCAGGAGTTCGAGCCCAAAAAAACAATCCAGTTACTTTTACCAATGTAAGCAAAGAAGAAATTGCTCCTAGAAATCTTGGGCAAGACATTCCGGTGCTACTTAATTATTTACCTTCTGTAGTCTCAACAACCGATGCTGGAAACGGAATTGGTTACACTTACATGAGAGTAAGAGGAACAGATGGTTCTAGAATCAATGTCACTTTAAACGGAGTTCCATTCAATGACAGCGAAAGCCAAGGGACATTTTTTGTAAATCTACCTGATTTTGCATCTTCACTGCAAAGTATTCAATTGCAACGAGGAGTTGGAACATCTACAAATGGTGCTGGTGCTTTTGGAGCAAGTTTGAACATGCAAACCAAATCTTTTCAAGAAAAATCTTATGCAGAAATTGCTAATTCTGTTGGAAGTTTCAACACAAGAAAACACACATTAGCTTTCGGAACAGGTTTACACGATAATTTTGAATTTAACGGAAGAATTTCTCAAATCGCTTCTGATGGTTATGTCGATAGAGCTGCTACCAATATGTTTGGTTATTTTTTCAATGCCAATTATATTTATAAATCAACTCAAATTAAGGCATTGTTTTTTGGAGGAAAAGAAAAAACCTATCAAGCATGGTATGGAATTGAAGATTTGGATAAATTAAAAAACGATAGAACTTTCAATCCAGCAGGAATGTATTTTGACGCTGATGGAACAATGCTTTTTCACGATAACGAAACCGATAACTATTGGCAAAATCATTTTCAGTTGCATTGGTCAGAAAATTGGTCAGAAAATTGGTCTTCTAATGTTGCTCTTCACTATACAATTGGTAAAGGATATTTTGAACAATATAAAGAAGACGAAACTTTATCTGATTATTATTTACCCGATTTTCAAGGAAATTCAACTTCAGATTTAATTAGAAAACGATGGTTGGATAATGATTTTTTTGGAACAACATTTACATTAAATTACAAAAAAAATAAAACAAATATTTTATTTGGTGGTGCTGCAAATCGATATTTAGGAAAGCATTTTGGTGAAGTCATTTGGACACAATATTATGTTCCAAATTCAAATAGATACTACAATAATATTGGAAACAAAGATGATGTGAATGCCTATGTAAAAGCATCACAAACTTTTGGAAAATTGAACTTATTCGCAGATTTACAATATAGAATGGTTTTTTATGAAGCCAATAGTGTACGATTTGATGATGTAAATGATACGTTTAGATTTTTTAATCCAAAAGTTGGTTTAAATTATCAATTGAACAGCAAAAATGCTTTTTACACTTTTGCTGGAATCGCAAATAAAGAACCAAGAAGAGACGATTATGAAAACGGAAGCACAAAATCGGAGCGCTTATTTGATTTTGAATTGGGTTGGAAATATACTTCCAAAAAAATGCTTGTCAATGCAAATGCTTTTTACATGCGATATAAAAATCAATTGGTCTTAACAGGGGCTTTGAATGATGTAGGTTCGCCAATTTTTACAAATAGTGGTTCAAGTTACAGATTGGGATTGGAGTTAGAATCTACCTTAAAATTGGGAAGCAAGTTTACGCTTCAACCTAATGTGACTTTAAGTCAAAACAAGAACGAAGATTTCTTTTTTCAATGTAATGGAGTTCTTCAAAACTTAGGTAATACTAATATTGCTTTTTCACCAAATCTTGTAATTGGTAATGCAATAACCTATTCGCCAAAAAAGAATTTGAATCTAACAATCCTAAATAAATTCGTTGGAAAACAATATATGGGAAATATTGATACGGAAAAATCTGTATTAAAAGCTTACAATGCACACGATTTGAATATTACTTATCTGTGGACCATTAACAAAGGACTTAAATCAATTCTATTCTCAGGATTGATTAATAATGTTTTGGATAATAAATATGAGTCGAATGGCTATTTCTATACTTATGATGATGATTTTTCAAATCCAGGAACTATTACAACAATTGAAGGTGCAGGATATTTTCCGCAAGCAACAAGAAACTTTTTAGTCGGTGCAAAATTAACTTTTTAATGATAATCTAATTCTTAATAAAAAAGCCAAGATAGAATTTTTCCGACTTGGCTGTTTTTTTATTAGTTGTAAACTCTTATCACATCTCCATTTACTTCAACACGATATTTTTTTAAATCATAGGATTGTCCTGAAGATTGTCCTGTAAATAAATTGTAGTTTTCACTTCCACATGAGCAATTAGCATTGGATCCACTAATGTTTAAAGTAGAGCAAGTCGTTAAATCCTGATTTGGACATGCACCATCATAAGCATTAAATCCGCTTCCAGTATTAAATACAATGATTCCTCTTGAAGGACCTGAAGGATAAGCTTTTACAGCATTTCCTGTGAATTTTAAACTAGCATAAGTTGGCAAATTTGTATTCAAATCTATAGAGAAATTGTAATTTGGAAGATAAGGATTGTCATTATTAAACCGGTCTTTACTGCATCCAAAAATGAAAGTAGCGAAAAGAATTAATAGAGTTGTTTTTTTCATTTTAAAAATTTTACAAAAAGATTAGTTCAAAAAAAATTAAATTAGTTAACTTTGTACAACATTACTAGACAAAAATAGGAATTTAATAAACAAAAAAATATATCTTTGAAAAAAGAAATCCCGTTCCGATGGGATTTTTTCTATTTTATGATAACGATGAAATAGTAACTTTCGGTATAAAATTAACAGAAAAATAACTTCATTTAAGTTAAAAAGTGAAGCTTAATAAAGAATAAAATTATGAGTACAGTATCGTATTATACAGCTGAAGGATTAAAAAAATTAAAAGAAGAATTAGATCACTTAAAAAGTGTGATGCGCCCAAAAGCATCAGCAGATATAGCAGAAGCAAGAGATAAAGGTGATTTGTCTGAAAATGCAGAATATGACGCAGCCAAAGAAGCTCAAGGAATGTTAGAAATGCGTATTTCAAAATTGGAAGAAGTATATTCTAATGCAAGGTTAATTGACGAAAGTAATTTAGACTTATCTAAAGTGCTGGTTCTTTCTAAGGTGAAAATTAAAAATCAAGCCAACGGAATGGAATTGAATTATACATTGGTTGCTGAAAGTGAAGCCGATTTAAAAACAGGAAAAATCTCAGTGACTTCTCCAATAGGAAAAGGATTACTTGGTAAATCTGTTGGAGAAATAGCAGAAATCACTGTGCCTAATGGGACTATAAAATTTGAAATTGTGGAAATTTCACGTGATTAATTATGAGCAGTATTTTCACCAAAATAGTAAACGGAGAAATTCCTTGTTATAAAATTACGGAAGACGAGAATTTTTTAGCTTTTTTAGACGTAAATCCAAATGCTAAAGGACACACTTTATGTATTCCCAAACAAGAGATCAATAAAATATTTGATATTGAAGATGATTTATATTTAGGATTGATGGCTTTTTCAAAAAAAGTTGCCGTTGCTCTAGAAAAAACGGTTCCTTGCAAAAGGATTGGAATGGCTGTTATTGGTTTGGAAGTTCCTCATGCGCATGTTCATTTGATTCCTTTAAACGAAATGGATGAAATGCGTTTTCAAAACAAGGTTTCGCTAACTAAAGATGAGTTTGAAGATTTAGCGAAAGCGATTCAAAACAATTTATAAAGCAATTTATCGTTTCTTAAATACAAACCTGTTACGTTTATGGCTTAACGGGTTTTTTATTTTTATACTATGAAATTTAATTATCATATAATATTCTTATTTTTTTTCTCATCTGTAGTAGCTCAAGTAAAAAATGAATATGCTACAATTGATGCAGTTATGAATAAAATTCCAGCTGAAAAAACAACATCCACGACAGATATAGCTGATTATATCAACCTTAATTTTAAATCAGAATCGGATAAAATTAGAGCCGCATTTTATTGGACAGCTACCAATATTAGTTATGATATTGAGAATATGAATGAACCAAATTTTGTTTATTCCTCTTCAGAAAAGATTGCAAGTGCTTTGCAAAACAAGAGAGGCGTTTGTATTCATTATGCTGAGGTTTACAATGAAATAGCAAACAAACTGGCTATAAAAACTGTAATTGTGGTGGGTTACACCAAACAAAATGGTGTTGTTTCTCCTATTGGTCACGCATGGAATGCTTCTAAAATTGAAGGTAAATGGTTTCTTTTTGATCCAACTTGGGGTGCAGGTTACGTCAATAATTTGAAGTTTTATAAAAAACTAAATAATAATTTTTTTAAAACATCAGCTGCTAAAATGATTCAAACGCACATGCCATTTGACTATTTATGGCAATTTTCTAATGAGCCGATTACAAACCATGAGTTTTTTAGTGGAATTGTGCAAAAAGACAAACCTAAAATGAATTTTAATTTCGATTCAGAAATTGAAAAATATGAAACACATCCTAAGGAAGAGCAAGCATTTGAAGCAGCTGAACGCATCGAAAAAAATGCTGTAATTAATAATCTAATTGCTGAATATTTAGCTTCAAAAAAAGAGGAATTTAATGTGATTCGTCAAAATAAAAACATTGAAAAAGTAGCACAAATTGTATTAGACTACAATAGTGCGGTGGCTTCTCTAAATGATTTTATATTGTATAGGAATAAGAACTTCAGACCACTTTTCTCTGACGAAATTATTAGTGAAATGATAAATACACCTTTGGATGCATTAAAAAAATGTCAAGATGCCATTTATGGTGTAGGTTCTGTTGGAAAAGATAACACATCCAACTTGAAAACGCTTAAATCACAAATGGCTCAAAACATTAAAATAGCAACAGAACACGCACAGTTTGTTAAAGATTATTTGAGTAAAAACAAAGTGCAAAGAAAATTGATGTTTACAAAAACTAGATAATTATTTAGCTTTTTTATAAAGAATTTGCATTGTAGTTCCTTTATCAATCTCTGAATGGGCAACTTTTATTTTTCCATTATGATATTCCTCAACAATTCTTTTGGTTAGTGATAAACCCAATCCCCAACCACGTTTTTTAGTAGTAAATCCTGGTTCAAAAACACGTCTGTATTGATTTTTTGGAATACCTTTTCCAGAATCAATTACATTGATTTTTATGTTTTGACCTTCTTTTTCAATCAAGATTTTCAATTTGCCTCTGCCTTTCATAGCATCAATAGCATTTTTCATCAGATTTTCAATAGTCCAACTGTGTAAAGCCGGATTGATAGAAACCAAAATCGGATTTTTTGGAGCAGAAAAGGTAAAATCAACTTGTTTCGAAAAACGTGATTTTAAATAATCAAACGAATTTCTAGTTTCTTCAACAATATCTTTAGTTTCTAAAACAGGTTCTGAACCAATTTTAGAAAATCTTTCGGTTATAGTTTGCAATCTGTTGATGTCTTTTTCAATCTCAGAAACAGTGGTTTCGTCAACATTATCGGCTTTCATTATTTCTAACCAACCAATTAAAGAGGATAAAGGAGTTCCAATTTGATGTGCGGTTTCCTTCGCCATCCCTGCCCAAAGCTTATTCTGGGTGGCCATTTTAGTGCTTTTATAAAAATTGTAAACAACTGCTCCAAACAAGAAAATGATGAACAATAAAGCGATTGGGTAATACTTTAGTTTATTCAATAAAGAGGAATCACCATAATATAAATTGTGCGTTCGACCTTCAGAAATTTTCATCACAATTGGATCATTCTGGTTTTTTAGTCGCTGCAAAAAGTCTCTTAATTTGGTTTTGTCATTTACAATATCATCATCAATATTTATCTTATTTATAATAGAATCCTTTTCGGTAACTATGATAGGAATATTGGCAGTTTGAATAATTTGCAAAGGCAATTCCAAATCGGCATCTAAATCATCTGTATTGATTTTTTTTTGAGATAATGCCCAATGTTGCATTTTGACACGCTCTTCTTGCTTAAAAATTTGGAAAAAAGAATACGTATTCCACAAAATAAGAGAAACAATCACAAATGAAGTGATGATGATAATCCAACGCGTTGTGTTTCTTCTATCGGAGAATTGCATATTTAAAATTTGTTTAAAAGTAATGATTTTTTTCAAATTGAAATTGATTTTTGCACTTCGACAAGCTCAATGTGACAATTGCCTTTTGAAGTTGCCTTTTGAAATTGACTTTTGTCTTCGAATTCTTATCTTTGTAAAAATTCCAAATTTTATGCTAACAATTGATCCAAAAGAACTTTCTCCTATGAAATTGCAAGGTTATTTGCAAAGTGCTATTGCGCCAAGACCAATTGCATTTGCAAGTACAATAGACAAAAACGGAAAACCTAATTTATCACCGTTTAGTTTTTTCAATATTTTTAGTTCTAATCCACCAATTTTGGTTTTTTCACCAGCGCGAAGAGTTAGAAATAACACAACGAAGCACACTTTAATTAATTGTGAAGAGACACGTCAAGTAGTTATAAATGTTGTGAATTTTGATATTGTGCAACAAATGTCTTTATCAAGTACAGAATATCCTGATGGCGTTAATGAGTTTGCAAAATCGGGTCTGACTCCAATCCCATCAGAAATGGTAAAACCTTATCGCGTTGCCGAAAGTCCGGTGCAATTTGAATGTAAAGTCAATCAAATTATTCCATTAGGAACTGAAGGTGGAGCCGGAAATATGATTATTTGCGAAGTGGTTAAAATGCACATTAATGAAGCTGTTTTAGACGTTGAAGGTAATATTGATCCAATGAAAATTGACTTGGTTTCAAGATTAGGAGGAAATTGGTATTCGAGAGCCAATCAAGGACTTTTTGAAGTAGAAAAACCATTGGCAACTTTAGGAATAGGAGTAGATGTAATTCCAGAATTTGTGAGAGAAAGCCCTATTTTTAATGGGAATGATTTAGGAAAATTAGGAAATGTAGAAGCATTGCCAACCAATGAAGAAATTACTATATTTGTAAAACAAAATTTTGAAGTGAAAGGTGTTTTGAGTGCTGATGATGAGGTTAAAAAACACCAATTAGCCAAAGAATATTTAGATAAAAACGAGGTGCTTACCGCTTGGAAAGTGCTTTTAGCAAAACAATAAACAATAATATTATGGAAGTTTCAGGAAAAGTAAAAGTAGTAAGCGCAGAAATTCAAGTTAGTGCTACTTTCAGAAAAAGAGAATTAGTGGTAACTACAGATGAGCAGTATCCACAACACATTATGATTGAATTTACTCAGGATAAAAGTGATTTATTGAATAATGTTGCCGTTGGTGATGCGGTAAAAGTATCTATTAATTTAGGTGGAAGAGAATGGGTGAATCCTCAAGGAGAAACTAAATATTTTAATTCAATAAGAGGTTGGAGAGTTGAAAAAATTCAAACAGAAGCTCCAGCAGCCGCTCAACAAATGCCTCCAATGCCTGCAGCAGAAGCATTTGCTCCAGCAACTGATTTTAAAGAAGAAGAACACGACGATTTACCTTTCTAATAAGAGAATAGAGTAAAGAGAAAAGAATAAAGACTGCCATTCTAATTTTATATAAATTTTAGAATGGCTTTTGCTTATTTTATCTTTTCTCTTTCTTCTTTTTTCTATATTCTATTCTCTAAAAAATGTATTTCCTAACCAAAGAACTTTATTTTCCACCAGTTGAAGAAGCTTCCTATGAAGGAATTCTTGCTGTTGGTGGTGATTTGTCAATAGAACGATTATTACTTGCCTACAATAATGGAATTTTTCCTTGGTTTGATGTAGACGAACCCATTCTTTGGTGGTCGCCAAGTGATCGAATGGTTGTAAATCCAAAGGATTATAAAGTTTCTAAAAGTCTTCGAAATATTATTAATCGGAATATTTTTGAAGTTACTATCAATAAAGATTTCGAATCGGTTATTAAAAATTGTCAAGAAATTGAAAGAAAAGATCAAGATGGAACTTGGATTTCTAATGATATAATCGAATCTTACACAAAATTACATCAATTAGGAAAAGCAAAATCATTTGAAGTCTGGCAAAATAGTGAACTCGTTGGCGGATTGTATGGCGTCGATTTAGGTCATGTTTTTTGTGGTGAAAGCATGTTTTCTAAAGTTCCAAATGCTAGTAAAGTAGCTTTTGTAAAATTGATTGAATACTTAAAACAAAACAACTACAAACTTTTGGATTGCCAAGTTCATAACGACCATTTAGAAAAATTAGGAGCTTTTGAAATTTCAAGAAATGCTTTTATGATGATTTTGAAGTCTTAGTTTTCTTCTTCATGAAAACTTGATTTTATTTTTCTTTTTGTAAGATGATAGTAGATAATAATATTATCGAATAGCAGCGCAATTATTAGTGAAAGTGCTGCGAAAAGAAGGATTTTCAGTTCATATTTTTTATAGAAAATTCCTCCAAGAACACCTCCAAGAAAAAAGCATAAAATAATTGAAAGTCTAAGAAAAATACTTCTACGCAATCGCGATTTTTCTACTGGTTTTCTATAGAAAAAAAGTTGCGATATTTCAATTCCTAAATCAGTAAATAATCCTGTAAGATGAGTTGTTCTTACTACAGATTGTGATATTTGAGTTACCAAAGCATTTTGAATTCCCATTGAAAAAAGTAATAAATAAGCAATGTATTCTTGATGTTTTACAAATCCTATTCCAATAAGTAGCAAAATAGCAACTTCAATTATCATTGGAAACGCATGTGCAATTTTAGGTTTTCTTAACGAAGTGATTTCGATTAATGCATTACAAGTAAAAGCTCCAACTAAAAAAGATAAAATGAATAGGAGGAAAGTAATTGCTTTTGAATAGTTTTTCAAAGAAATTTCTTCTGCAAAAAAAGCAAAATGACCAGTTACATTAGTTGTTAAAGTCGCTACAGAAAGTACGCCTGCAATATTCACAATTCCAGCAATAAATGAAAGATTGGATGCAAGTCGTAAATTGTGTATAAACGTTCTTCTACTTCCTTTGTGACGAAACATGTTTTTTGTTTTAACTAAAGGTAGTGATTTTAATCATCAAATAGCGAAAATAGTTTAGTAATCTACTTCTGCGTCCAACAATCAGCAACGTGATCATTTACCATTCCTGTAGCTTGCATGTGAGCATACACGACAGTTGAACCTACAAATTTGAATCCGCGTTTCTTTAAGTCTTTACTAATTTCATCGGAAAGTGGCGTAGTTGCTGTAACTTCTTTTAAGGATTTTCTGTTGTTTTCAATGGGTTTTCCGTCAGTGAAATTCCAAATGTACTTAGAGAAACTTCCAAATTCTTTTTGCACTTCCATAAAGGCAATGGCGTTTGAAATTGTTCCTCTTATTTTCAATTGGTTTCTAATAATTCCGGCATCTTGAAGTAATTCTTGCACTTTTTCTTCACCATAATTTGCAACTTTTTTGTAATTAAAATTATCAAAAGCAGCTCTGAAGTTTTCTCTTTTCTTCAAAATGGTATACCAACTCAATCCTGCCTGAAAAGTTTCTAGAATTAAAAATTTAAATAATTTATCGTCATCGTAAACAGGTTTTCCCCATTCATTATCATGATAATCTCTATATAAATCGTCTTTTTCGCACCAGGCGCAACGTACTTTATTTTCCATCTTTGGCTAAATATTGTTCTATCAAATAATGTCCTAAATAGATCATTGGCGTCATCAAAATTGCAATCACTAATTTAACAGAATATCCAGTGAATCCTGAAATAATATAGGTTTTTCCATCCATAATTCCAGGTAAGTAAAACGCAATTCCGAGTACAATAAAACTATCAAACAGTTGTGAAATTACAGTAGAACCAGTACTTCTCAACCAAATCATTTTGTTGCCAGTTCTGTTTTTTACAAAATGAAAAATGGTTACATCAATTAATTGTGAAACCAAAAAGGCTGCAATACTTCCAATAATAATCAATTGACTTTGTCCAAAAACTGCTTGAAATTGCTCAGTAGTAACCGAACTAATTCCTGTTGAAGGAATTTTGATTGCAAAAAATAAAATGATAAAGGTATATGCAATTAATCCTGCAGTAATAAGCGAAAGTTTCTTAACGCCTTTTTCACCAAAGTATTCGTTGATTAAATCGGTGGTGATAAAAACAATAGGCCAAGGCAGAATTCCAATACTCATCGGAACACCAAAAACGTCAATCAATTTTCCGCCAGTTAGTTCAGCAACAATAGCATTAGTGATAAAAATTCCTGCTAGAATTACATAAACAATATCTTTTCTTTTTTGAAACATAGTTTTTCTTGAAGTTTAGTATTCATCATACAAATGTAAATTCATACGATCAATATTTTTTTCAAATGTTGCTCTTCCGTGCTCTTCATTCAATGCTTTGTTTGTTATAGCATCGATACGTTTTGTTATATCCTCATCGTCCTCAAGCTTCTTTTTGTCATAAATTTTGTATGCTAAAGGATTGATTTTTCCTTTTTCACTTATAAAAGCTATAGTGTAGATATAGGTGTTTTTAATTTTTTGATAACCACTTGTTTTATCAAATTTATAAAAATAAAGGCTAATCTCCTTGTTGTTTTTAGTTTCAATTCGTTTTTCAATAAATTCAATAGAATCTTTGGTTTTAAGATTTTCAAAACTTAAAATTGCAGATTCAACAATTTCTTCATCTTTTAAGGTAGGTAGCAGATTGAATTTGTCTTTGAAATTTAACAATAGAATTGTAGCAAATTTTGTCTTTTCATTTTCTAATGTTAATAAAATTTCTTCTTTGCTAATTTTATCGTTTACAACACCTAAACGTAATAATTCGACATTTAATTCTGGTATATCTAATCCTTTTATTTTCTGAAATAAAGCATCGGTGTCTTTATCTGATTGAAAATTGTATAATAAATCAATATAGTTTATCAAGTCATCAACAGGAGCTGAAGTTTCCTCGGAATTGTAATCTTCTTCCTCTCCATCTATTGCAACTGCAACAGTTGTATCAACAGCGGTTTCATAAGAGATTTCATCTGCTAAATCTATTTCTTCTTCTGGTTTGATGTTTTTTTCTTTCCAGCTCACGACTCTTTTGTATTCTAACTTGGCATTTGTTAATACCATTTTCTTGAAAGAACTGATTTTCTTTGGAGAAATTAAATTTTTGTCAAATAATGAGTTACATAAACTCAATGTAGGTTTGTTGTATTCCTTAATGCTATAAAATTGGAATATTTTCGGGAACAGTTCTTTACTATTTTCTAAATCTGAATCAAATAGGCTGAACAAACTAGTAATATCATATTGCTTGTCGGTTATAGGTAAATCATATTCTAATAATTCAATTATTTTCTGATAAGCAGCTTTAGATTTTTGACGAGTTAGAGCTTTTAAAATTTCAATTTGAGTATTGGTTTTTGTTTTTTCGTCTTTATATTTTGTTTCCAAATACGGAATTGTCTTAGGATTTTTTAAGGAACCAATACGCATCAATAAACTCGAAGGTGCTTCTTTTTCAGATTCTTTAAACTTGAATGTGTCTATGAAATTAGTTACAGCATCAAAATCTTTATCGGCAATTTTTAATTCATCAATAGATTCCATTGCTGAGAATCGAATAGTGTCTTTTTTACTATTGATATCATTCAAAAACAAATCGAATTTGTCTTCAAAAATAGAAGTAGTATCTTTAGAAGTAGGTTCTAAGGAATTAAATGTTTTTTCTATAAACGTATCGTCATTTTTATATTCCCTTTCAATTAAAGTTTCCATTTTGTAGTAGGCATTCCCTTTAACCAAGGTCTTGTATTTAATGGCTTGAGTTGCATTTGCCTTGGATACAACGGCTTCAAAAATATGAGTATTATCTTCTTTATTGAAATTGTAGGATTTTGATAGAAATTCATATTTTTCATCATTTTTCTCTAATAAATCAAACCACTTTGAATTTGAAAATCCTTTTTTGTTAATAAAATTATAAATCAAGGATACATTAGATTGATAATCATAGTCTTCATCATAATCTGGAACATAATCATCTTCATAATTATTAAATCTACCCTTTAAGTCCATCAATGAGTTATAATCTTTAGTATAACCTTTAAAAAAGTAATTTTTAAGTGAATCTAAACTTTCAAAAGATTCATATTTGTGAAATTTATTGTATTCCAAATCAATAGCTTTACCATTGTCAGTATAAAAAGTGTAAATTTTGTTTTTCGACATAAATGAGTTTTTGGTTTTAAACTCATAATCTTCAAGATTTAAAAATGTTTTTTTATTTATTTTTTCTGGAATCTCAACTTTAAAATCGTTTACAGTATCGTTATAAACTTTATTAATTACAATTCGTCCATTTTTAGTAAAATCAAATGATTGGAAGTAATTATCTGTGTTTTTGTCTGACGCATTTACAGTTCCAAGAAGGAAATATTTGTTGCCTTTAATAAAGGTTTTTAGTCTAATTTTTTTTTCGCCAATCTTTGAAGATGATTCGTTTGTTGTTGCGTTGTGTGTTACATCATCTAGCTCATTTTGCATGTAAAACTCTGCTTGTATTTGTTCGTGTTCATAGTCAGTATTTTCAAGCTCTGCAGTTCCGTTAAACGATTCTTCGGTTAAAAAATAAAAAGCATTTTCAGATTTATCATAAGATTGAATCGTGATATCGTTATCAATTTTATCAACTTCATTACCATGTATAACGCTATAAGAAGGTATTTTTATACTAAATCCACCCTTTAACGGAGTAAAACTATCCCATGAGCTTTGTAGATTTTTAATTTCAATTTTGTCAAATAGTTGGTTTTCATATTGTCTTACATATTCACCAGTACCTGTCATTGAAACAGCAATAATTTCTAAAGGTGTAATGTAATATCTATAGCGTTGTGCATTTCCAGATTTTGTTTTGTTTTTTATGTCGTATCCTTTGTAGTTTTCTGTTTCAAAAAACTTTTTTTCAATGATAGTTCCTGCAATATTCTCAAAGAAAAGGCTGTCTAATGCTTTTGGATTGAAAGTGTCATCTTTTTTCTTTAAAAAATAATTCAGTGGTAATCTGTTTATATTGACAGAGCCACCATTTGTCAAATCAATACATGCTGTTACTTCGTTTATAGTTCTCGGATTTTTAAAAAGAGGCATTTTTAAAATTCCATCTTTAGTAGTAAAAGGATTCAATACTGGATTTGGAAAATACTCTTCAATTGTTTTTTTCTGTTTTTCTCCGAAAGGTGTTAGCACATCTATTATTGGTTTTACACTATATCCTTTTTTGATTAAAAGTTGTAAAACACCTTCATTTCCTGCCAAATGCGCAGCACCAACAGCAGCAAATAAACTTCCAGTTTTAGCAATTGAATCAATGCTGTTTGCCATAGTAACATTTCTTTCGGTAATTAAAATGCCATGCGATTTTTTAGAGTAAATCAATTTATAAATAGAGTCAAGCATTACGATGTCTTTCTCTCTATAAAAATCATTTGAAACTGTTTGGAAGTTTCTATTTTTTAATATTTTCATTAAAGCCATTCTCACTTCTTCTTTTGGCTCTTCCATATCGTTTTGCATTTTCATCACTTTAAGAAACGACTCTTGAGCATCTTCTAAACCAGTTACTTTTTTGTTGTATTTTTTACCAGTTTGATGTATAAACATATCAAGAACTGTGTTTTCCTGAAAATCAGCTTGTTCGCTGTTGTTTCCAGAAGTCATCGTGTTGTAGATATTTACATTTGAAAACAACGGATACAATGCTTCTTTTTTTAATGGAGCTAAATTGAAACGACTATAAAGTTTTTGTGAATTGCCATTTTCTTGGTTGGTCATCAAATCAAATAGTACTTCCCAGCTTTCAGGATTACTTTCATTACTTACAATATCAGCTTCTAGTAAGTGTTTATAAAAAGCGTCGGAGAGATGATAAGAAATCTTTTCATTTACATGCATGGTGCCATATAAATAAGACTTTTTAGTCAAACCGTTTCCAGAAATTTCCCAAAGCAAAGTTTTTTCAGTTTGAGCAATAGAAGTAAAACTCAATAATAATAAGAAGGCAGCGAATATCTTTTTCAAAGTGTGTGATTTTTAAACAAATATAATTAGAAAATAATCATTTTAACACAACGACTAATTTTTTCATATATTTTTTGTGAAGATAAATAAAATAAAAAAACCTCGATTCAATTAAGAACCGAGGTTTATATTGTTTGAATTACTTTGTACTTCGTACTTCGTAAATCGTACTTTATATTTATCCTAAAGCAACTCTTCTGAAACCTATAACAGTTAAACCACCGTCAACAGATTTAATGTAAGAAGCAACGCTCATAGAACCATCTTTAATGTAATCTTGGTTTACTAAAGTGTTGTCTTTGTAGAAACGTTGGATTTTACCTTTAGCGATATTGTCCAACATAGCTTCTGGTTTTCCTTCTTGACGTAATTGATCTTTAGCGATTTCAATTTCTTTTTCAATGATTGATGCATCAACACCAGCTTCATCTAAAGCAATTGGATTCATTGCAGCAGCTTGCATTGCTACGTTTCTTGCAGCTTCTTCAGCGCCTTCAACATTAGCAGATAATGCAGTTAAAACAGCAATTTTGTTTCCAGCGTGAATGTAAGAACCAACGAAAGCACCACTTAATCTTTCGAAAGAAGCGATTTCGATTTTTTCTCCAATTACACCAGTTTGCTCAATTAATTTGTCAGCAACAGTGATACCATTAAAATCTGAAGCTAAAAATGCTTCTTTAGTATCATAGTTTAATGCTTGGTTAGCTAAATCAGTAGCTAATTTTACGAAACCTTCATTTTTTCCAACGAAGTCAGTTTCGCAATTTAATGTGATAACAACACCAGATGTTTTGTCAGCGTTAACAACTGCGATTGCAGCTCCTTCAGTAGATTCTCTGTCAGATCTGTTAGCAGCAACTTTTTGACCTTTTTTTCTAAGGTTTTCGATTGCTAAATCAAAATCTCCATCAGCTTCTACTAATGCTTTTTTGCAGTCCATCATACCTGCACCTGTGATTGTTCTTAATTTATTTACGTCTGCAGCAGTAATTGTTGCCATTTTGTTTTTATTTTAAGATTAAAAATTCTTGTAAAAAAAGAAATTCCAATTGACAAATCCCAAATTCCAATTTTAATAAATTATCAAATTTTGATAATTATTTGGAACTTGGAATTTACCTATTGGAATTTAAGTTTATTTATTCTTCTGATTTAGTTTCTTCTGTAGCTTCAACTTCTGCAACTGGAGTTTCTTCAACAACAGCAGCTTCTGGAGCAGCAACAGCTTCAACAACTTCAGCAGTTTCAACTTCAGCAGTATCATCACCTTCTTTTTCAGAAGTTCTGTTAGCTAATCCGTCTTTTACAGCGTCAGTTACTAAAGTTAAAATTTTATCAATTGATTTAGAAGCATCATCATTTGCAGGGATAACGTAATCTACCTCACGTGGGTCAGAGTTGGTATCAACCATTGCGAAAACTGGAATGTTTAATTTTTGTGCTTCTTTGATTGCGATGTGTTCAGCTTTGATATCAACTACAAATAATGCAGCTGGTAATCTAGACATGTCAGCGATAGAACCTAAGTTTTTCTCTAATTTAGCACGAAGACGATCAACCTGAAGTCTTTCTTTTTTAGAAAGCGTCATGAATGTTCCGTCTTTTTTCATTCTATCGATTGTTGCCATTTTTTTAACAGCTTTACGGATAGTAACGAAGTTTGTTAACATACCACCAGGCCATCTTTCTGTGATGTAAGGCATGTTACAAGCTAATGCTTTTTCTGAAACGATATCTTTTGCTTGTTTTTTGGTAGCTACGAAAAGTATTTTTCTACCTGATGCTGCAATTTTTTTCATAGCTTCACCAGCTTCTTCAATTTTTGCAGCAGTTTTATATAGGTTAATGATATGAATACCATTACGCTCCATATAAATGTAAGGAGCCATGTTTGGATCCCATTTACGAGTCATGTGTCCGAAGTGAACACCTGCTTCTAATAATTCTTTAACGTCAATTTTGTTTGCCATTGTGTAATAGTTTACGTTCCGTGTTATAGCAATTTTCAAGTAGTCACTTTCGGTATGTCTTGAAAATTTAGATGCTAAACTAATTCCCTTTTTATAAGGAATATCGACAACTTTGTTTTAAATTCAATTTTAATTGTAAAAATGTATCTGAAAAAATATTCTGATAAATATCGAATATTAACGTTTCGAGAATTGGAATCTCTTTCTCGCTTTTTTCTGACCGAATTTTTTACGTTCTACCATTCTTGGATCTCTTGTAAGTAATCCTTCTGGTTTTAAGATAGCTCTGTTTCCTTCGCCAACTTCACACATTACTCTTGCTAAAGCCATTCTTACAGCTTCTGCTTGTCCTGTTGAACCACCACCGTAAACATTTACTTTTACGTCAAAGTTGTTTACATTTTCTGTCATAGACATTGGTTGTAATACTTTGTACTGTAAAGTAGCCGTTGGGAAGTAAGTTGCAAATTCTTTTTTGTTTACAGTGATTTTACCTGTACCTTCAGTAACATAAACACGTGCAACTGCACATTTTCTTCTACCGATTTTGTGAATAACTCCCATTACTTTAAGTCGTTAAGGTTAACGGTTTTTGGTTGTTGAGCGCCATGTTTGTGCTCAGTACCAACATTTACATCTAAATTACGGAATAATTGTGCTCCTAATTTGTTTTTAGGCAACATTCCTTTTACAGCTTTTTCTACTAATAATGCAGGGTTTTTTTGTTGCATTACTTTAGCAGTTAAACTTCTTTGTCCTCCTGGATAACCTGTGTGTCTGATGTACGTTTTGTCATCTAACTTGTTTCCAGTTAAATTAATTTTCTCTGCGTTGATAACAATTACGTTATCTCCACAGTCAACGTGTGGTGAATAACTTGGCTTGTATTTACCTCTTAAAAGCATCGCGACTTTTGAAGCAAAACGACCTAAGTTATGACCTTCAGCGTCTACAACAATCCACTGTTTTTCAGCTGTGGCTTTGTTGGCAGAAACTGTTTTGTAGCTTAATGCGTCCATAATATTATTTTAATTAAACATTCCATTCCCAATTAAGGGAGTGCAAAAGTACAATTATTTATTATATATGCAAAAAGGATTTTGAATTTTAATTATTATTTTGAATTATAACGATTTATAGTATCCAAATTGATGGCTAATTAGCCCTGATTGTAGAGGAAATCCTTGTCTTTTTAGACAAGATTGGAACGTAAAGCAGGAAAATGGATTACAAAAATGCGCAAACCATTCGCTACTATCCATAATTTTCTTAAATTTACACCTTATATATAGTAAGATGAAATCGAAAGCCACTTTAAAACAAATTGCTAAGGAGCTAGGAGTCTCTGTTTCGACAGTTTCTAAGGCGTTGAATGATAGTCCGGAAATTAGTGAACCAACAAAGATCCGTGTTCAAGAATATGCGAAGTTGAAAAATTATAAACCAAATGTTATTGGGTTGAACTTAAAAAATCGTTCTACCAAAACGATTGGTGTAATTATTCCGAATATTCTAAATCAGTTTTTTGCAAAGGTTTTTACCGGAATTGAAAAAGTTGCCGATGAGAAAGGTTATAAAGTGATTACCTGTATTTCTAACGAATCTATAGAAAAAGAAATTAGTGCCTTAGAAATGTTGAGTAATGGTACGATTGATGGATTTATTTTATCCATTTCGGAAGAAGCTCAAAAGTTGCAACAATTTGGTCATTTCAAATCGATTATCAACGAAGGTACGCCAATTGTGATGTTTGATAGAATTGCAGATGAAGTAAATTGCGATAAAGTTATTGTTGACGATTTAGATTCAGCCGTAAACGTAACAGAACATTTGATTAAAACTGGATGTAAAAAAATCGCCTTATTTTCATCTATTGATAATTTGAGTGTTGGAAAATTACGTGCTAAAGGTTTTTACAAAGCACTAGAAAATAACGGAATTAAAATCAATGAAAATTTAGTCATTTTAACAGAAACTGCTGAAGATTTTGATGCCAACTCGGCAAATTTCTTTGATAAAAACAAAGTGGATGCTGTATTTGCACTAGATGAACACGCTTCTGTTATGGCAATGAAACTAGGAATTAAAAAAGGATTGAAAATTCCGGATGAACTTTCTATTATTGGTTTTGCTGATGGTGTTTGGTCAAGAAGATTAACGCCAAGTTTATCAACCGTAAGTCAGCATGGTCCTGAAATTGGTGAAGTAGCTACAAAAATGCTTATTGAGAAATTGGAAAGTAAAGAGGAAGTTTACAGTCACAAAACAACCATAGTAAAAACAGAATTACGTCAAAGAGAATCGACTAGGAAGATTAAATAGTTTTTAAATTATATTTATAAAGCCATCATTTAAAGTGATGGTTTTTTTATGTCTAATTGTTAAAGTTTGAAATAAGTGTAACAATTGTTAAAATTCGATGTCTATTTATATAATCATCAATCAAAAAACGAACAATCATGCACTTACACAGACTTTTACCAATGCTTTTTGGTGCTTTATTCTTTTGTAGTTCTTATGCTCAAGAGAATGAAAGTTTAACTAAGAAAGTGTACACAACAAAATTCCTAAATGAAAACGAAGCTCCTACCATTGACGGAATAATAGATGAAAAAAGTTGGGATATTGTAGATTGGACTGGTGATTACATTGAAAATGAACCCGACGAAAATACACCACCAACTGAGCAAACGAAATTTAAGGTGGTTTATGACAAAAACTACTTATATTTTGCTTTTAAATGCTACGATAAAGACCCGAAAGGAATAGTAAAGCGATTGTCTCGTCGAGATGGTTTCGAAGGTGATTGGGTTGAAATCAATATCGATAGTTATAACGACAAACGAACAGGTTTTTCCTTTACAATTTCGGCATCTGGTGTGAAAGGCGATGAGTTTATTTCAGACAACGGAAACAATTGGGATGGAAGTTGGAACCCAATTTGGTATGTAAAAACAAATGTTGATGATGAAGGTTGGACAGCCGAAGTAAAAATTCCTTTTAGCCAATTAAAATTTGGAAATAATAAAGAACAAGTTTGGGGTTTACAATCTACTAGACGTTATTTTCGTGCAGAAGAACGTTCGGTTTGGCAACGTGTAAAGCGTGACGCACCTGGTTGGGTAAGTGAGTTTGGAGAATTAAGAGGTTTGGTTGATATCCAACCGCAAAAGCAACTTGAAATTCAACCTTTTGTTGTAACACAATTAGAAACGTATGAGAAAGAACCTGGAAATCCTTTTCGTGATGGTTCAGACGCTAAAATTAATGGTGGTTTAGATGCCAAAATCGGATTAACCAATGACTTAACTTTAGATTTAACCATTAATCCTGATTTTGGTCAGGTTGATGCCGATCCTGCTGCTATTGCTTTGGATGGTTTTCAAATATTTTTTCAAGAGCGAAGACCATTTTTTGTTGAAAATAAAAATATTTTTAATTACCAATTTGCCGATGGACAAGACAATCTGTTTTATTCTAGAAGAATTGGAAGAAGTCCACAAGGTTATCCAAATACTTCTAATGGTGAATTTGTTGATGTTCCAAATAACAGTACAATTCTTGGCGCAGCAAAGTTTAGTGGAAAAACTAAAAACGGATGGTCTATTGGAATTTTAGAAAGTTTAACCGACAATGAATTTGCCAAAATTGATGACAATACCAATACAAGAGAAGCACTTGTAGAACCACTTACCAATTATATTGTAACACGTGCTCAAAAAGATTTTAATAATAGAAATAGTTTTATTGGTGGAATTTTTACAGCAACCAACAGAAATCTTCAAGGTGATGAATTGAATTATCTGAGAAAATCTGCCTACACGGCTGGTTTTGATTTTATGCACAATTGGAAAAATAGAAAATATTATTTTAGTGGAAACATAGTTGCGAGTCATGTAACAGGTAGCAAAGAAGCTATTGCAAATACGCAACAAGAATTAACGCATTTATTTCAAAGAGTTGATGCTGGTCATGTGGAAGTTGATCCCAATAGAACTTCATTGACAGGAACAGGAGGAAAGTTTGAATTAGGAAAAAACAGCATTGGAAATTGGCGTTATTATGGAATTTTCACTTGGCGTTCACCTGAATTAGAATTGAACGATGTTGGTTTTTTAAGACAAGCAGATGATATTAGACAAATCGGAATTTTGAGCTATCAAACCTTAAAACCAATAGGAAGTTTTAGAAGAATCAATGCTCGTTTCGAACAATTTACGTCTTATGATTTTGATGGAAATCACAACAGAACACAATATTCTATAAGTTCAAATGCTAATTTTAAGAGCAATTGGGCAATTTATTATCAGTTTACGCACAAGCCAAAAATATTTACTAATACTATTTTACAAGGTGGACCAAGATTTAGATATTCTGAAGAAGTTATAAATACTTTAAATTTTGCCACGGATTCACGAAAAAAATTGCGTTTTGATTCCGGAATTGTAGTTTCTCAAGGGAAAGATAATTCGTTTTCTTACACCGAATTTACCACCGGAATTACGTATCAACCCATAAATGCCTTTACGGTTTCGTTATATCCTGGTTATACTATCAATAAAAGCAAAACCCAATATGTAACCGAAACGAGTTTTGGGTCAACTCCTAGATATATCATGGCCAATATTGATCAAAGAACCTTAAGTGCTTCAATCAGAATGGATTTTAATATTAATCCAAATTTGACCATTCAATATTATGGAGAGCCTTATATTTCTAGAGGAAAGTATAAGGATTTCAATAGAGTAACCAATCCGATTGCTAAATATTATGGTGACAGAATTTCGATTTTTGATAGTAATCAAATAGCTTTTGATGCTTCAAATGATTCTTATTCAATTGATGAAGACGCCAATGGCACTGTAGATTATAGTATTGGAAATCCTGATTTTGCGTATGTTCAATTTCGTTCGAATTTGGTTGTTCGATGGGAATATATTCCAGGTTCTGAAATTTTCTTGGTTTGGTCACAAGGAACAACAGGTTTAGGGAATCCAAATGATGATTTGTTTAGGAGTTTAGATTCCCAAATATTGGGCAAAAAACCCGAAAACATCTTTTTGATAAAAGCTACTTATAGATTTTTATTTTAATGCTCTTTTCTTATCATCATCCCAAGTGATATAACCAATAATTGCATTAAAAAGATAAAAAACATATTTAGCAGTATTGGCTATATTCATTTGCAATATGTTTTGAACTAATTTAGTGATGTTGTAAAACTGCCACATAAACCAGTTGTCAGGATACATTCTGGCGGTATTGAAAGTAGCACCAAAAGTTATTCCGGCAGGAATTGCTATAGCAAAAAACAATCTCCAATCAATTGGTTTTTCAGAAAGATATTTGAAAGCAATATAATTAAGAACCAAAGAGAATACAAAACCAAGAACTAAATTGCGGTAAAATATAAAGTCGATAGAACGCAAAACGGTGCTTTTTTTCCAAGCTTTGAAAACCAAATAATTTCCAATAAAAGTTACAGGATAAGTTAAAATCGCACCAACATTTCCAAGTAAATAATCAATTGAACCACTCAAAAATGTATTGCAAGTTGCTAGAAAATTACCAAAGTTATTTTTCTTAGTAACCAATCGATTACCAATCATTGACAATCCTGTGTTGATAATTGAAACGTAACCCAAAAAGAAAACATAGTTTTTGCCTTTAAAAGTAAATTTGTATTCGGTGTTTTGGTAGCCTAAAACAATTGAAGCCGTGATAACGATTATCAATCCAATAATATCTAAATAGGTACTATTTGTTATTGATTTTATGGTTTTTATAGTTTTTTCTGAAAGCGAAAGTATTGACATTCAAATAAATTTCGACAAAGATAGATAAATTTAAAAGATTACTTGTTTTCGAGACAACTTAAACACCACAATCCACTTTGACCAAAACATTGAAAAGTAATATTTATTATTAAATCTCTTTTTGTTAATAAAAGGGCATACAAGTTTTCTTTAAAATTCATATCTTCTAAATCTAAAAACCAATTTTTTTTAGTTTTTATATCGTTAACAATTTTATCAATATTTACATTTTTTTTAAACTCATTGATTTCATTTTCAGAATAATAATATTTGTTTAAAATAGTAATTGCATCTATATTCTTAAACTCAAAATATCGAGATTTATAATTTTCTAATTTTGTGTGAGCTTCATTTTCAGAAATAGTATGTTCATAGGCTAAAGCATCTCTTAAATCACTCTTCTGAATACATATTTCTTTAGTCAAACTACTATTCAAATCTTTAAAATTAATTAAAAGATAAATGTGTTCTTCTCCATTCCAAGTATTTACAGATGTAATAAAATTATTATGCAGAGTTTTTTCATCTACTTGACTATAAATCAAATTTGACAAACTAAAAAAGAGGAAGAGAATTATTTTCTTCATTTAAAACTATTTATTTCGATATTCCCACAGAATGACAAAGTTCCTTAAATGCCAACTGCAACTGCCAACTGAATACTAAAATCAATGCGCTTCCAACCAATTTTTTCCAACGCCAATTTCAACATCTAATGGAACATCCATTTTGAAGGCGTTTTCCATTTCGTGTTTTATCATTGGTTTGATTTTTTCTAATTCAGAGTTGTGAACGTCAAATACAAGTTCGTCATGAACTTGCAATAACATTTTTGATTTCCAATTCTCGGAAGTTAGTTTTTTATGAATATTAATCATTGCAATTTTGATAATATCGGCTGCGGAACCTTGAATTGGTGCGTTAACGGCATTTCGTTCAGCACCACTTTTTACCATCATATTAGCTGAATTGATGTCTTTTAAATAACGTCTTCTTCCTAAAACCGTTTGAACATAACCATGTTCTCTAGCAAAATCAACTTGATTTGACATATAAGATTTCAATTTTGGATACGTAGCATAATACGCATCAATCAACTCGGCACTTTCTTTACGAGAAAGCGATGTTTGATTAGAAAGTCCGAAGGCTGAAACTCCGTAAATGATTCCAAAGTTCACGGTTTTGGCATTACTACGTTGTTCTTTTGTAACTTCTTCCAAAGGAACATTGAACACTTTTGCAGCCGTACTTCTATGAATATCTTCGTTATTTTGAAACGCTTTAATCATGTTTTCTTCACCAGAAAGTGCTGCTATAATTCGAAGTTCTATTTGCGAATAATCGGCAGAAACCAAGGTATAATTTTCATCACGAGCAATAAATGCTTTTCTAATTAATCTTCCGCGTTCGGTACGAATCGGAATATTTTGCAAATTTGGATTATTAGAACTCAAACGACCAGTTGCAGCAACAGTTTGCATGTAATCGGTGTGCACGCGACCTGTTTTTTTATCAACTTGGTTAGGTAAAGCATCAATATAAGTACTTTGCAATTTCACCATTTGACGCCAGTCCAAAATATCTTTTACAATTTGATGTTCGTTTGCTAAGTAACTTAAAACTTCTTCGCCAGTGGCATATTGACCGGTTTTGGTTTTCTTTTGTTTTGTTCCGCCAATTTTCATTTTGTCAAATAAAACGTCGCCCAATTGTTTTGGTGAAGCCAAATTGAATTTCTCGCCAGCGGTTTCGTATATTTTTTGTTCCAATTCAGAACTTTCTTTTGCCATTTCCACCGACATTTCTTTCAAAAAAGGCACATCGAGATTGATTCCTTCCAATTCCATTGCGGCCAAAACTGGAATTAACGGAATTTCGATTTCGTCAAACAACTTTTTGGTCTCGGCTTTGTCTAAAATCGGACTGAAATTTTGTTTCAATTGAAACGTCACATCGGCATCTTCGGCAGCATATTCTTTAATTTCTTCCAAAGCAACATCGCGCATTGACTTTTGATTTTTACCTTTTTTACCAATTAAATCTTCAATAGATTTTGGTGAATATTTTAAGTATGTTTCACTTAAAACGTCCATATTGTGACGCATATCTGGATTTATCAAATAATGCGCAATCATCGTATCGAATAATTTTCCTTTAATTTGAACTCCATAATTGGAAAGAATTTTCAAATCATATTTAATATTTTGACCAATTTTTTCGATGGTTTCACTTTCAAAAAATGGCTTGAATTTATCTACCAAAATCTGCGCTTCTTCTTGATTTTCAGGAATCGGAACGTAAAATGCTTCGCCTTTTTGCCAAGAAAATGATATTCCAACCAATTCGGCATTCAAAGCATCAATTCCAGTTGTTTCTGTGTCAAAACAGACCGAAGTTTGATTGTTTAAATTTTGCAAAAACAATTTTGTACCCAAATCACCTTGAATTATTGTGTAATTATGATTGGTGTTTTCTAACGTTGCATAATTAGAATTGGTTTTTACTTCACCACTTTCTTCATCAGAAAATCCGAACAAATCAAATTGGTCTTCGTTAGATTTTTTAGTGATTTGCTTTTTTAAAGTAGTTTGACTTGCACTTGCTTCATTTGAATTTCCATTCGTATCGATTTCGTCGTATTCTTTTCCAGTTCCAAAGTATTTGTCAAACTGTGCTTTCATTTGACGGAATTCCAATTCTTGAAATAAAGCATCAGTTTTTTCAACATCAGGTTTGGAAAGTTCAAAATCTTCAGCATTAAATTCAACTGGACAATCGAGTAGAATAGTGGCTAATTTTTTAGATAATAATCCCAATTCGGCATTGGCTTCAATCTTATCTTTAATTGCACCTTTTAATTGATGAGTATTTGCTAAAAGATTTTCCATCGAACCATATTCTGCCAAGAATTTCTTCGCTGTTTTTTCGCCAACGCCAGGTAATCCCGGAATATTATCGGCTGCATCGCCCATCATTCCTAAGAAATCTATAACTTGTTCTGGTCGTTCGATTTCAAATTTTTCTAACACTTCTGGAATTCCCCAAATTTCAATGTCATTACCCATTCGTGCCGGTTTGTACATAAAAATATTTTCGGAAACCAATTGAGCAAAATCTTTATCTGGTGTAACCATGAATACTTGATAATTCTCTTTTTCGGCTTGTTTTGCCAAAGTTCCGATTAAATCATCAGCTTCAAATCCTGCTACTTCTATTATAGGTATGTGCATCGCCTTTAATAATTCTTGAATATAAGGAACGGCAATTTTTATCGCTTCTGGAGTTTCATCACGATGTGC
Organism: Flavobacterium chungnamense; assembly: GCF_039539165.1. NCBI lineage: Bacteria > Pseudomonadati > Bacteroidota > Flavobacteriia > Flavobacteriales > Flavobacteriaceae > Flavobacterium > Flavobacterium chungnamense. The sequence goes on along the minus strand of NZ_BAABCS010000021.1, from coordinate 48,550 downwards.
TTTATATTCTTGGTACATTTCGTAACGATACGTACTTCCGCCTTTGTCAAAAGCCACGGCTAAATGATCGGGTTTTTCACGTTTGATAACATCCATTAAGGCATTCATAAATCCCATGATGGCCGAAGTATCCATTCCTTTAGAATTGATTCTTGGATTTTTTATAAAGGCAAAATAACCGCGAAAGATTAGTGCGTAAGCATCAAGAAGGTAAAGACGTTTTTGTGACATGATTATTGTTTAAAATGTAATAGAAAATCCAACTCCATTAGAATTAGAAATAAATGAGGTTGATTCGATATTAAAACTAGTTTTTGGAGTTTTTAAATCTTCATTCATAAGTAAAACTGCTTTTTTTATTTTTCTAGAAAAACCGATTTTTATTGGAATTGCTATTAAAACAGCACCAGCTCCAATAAAATATAATGCATTACTAGTTTTTTTTATTGTTGGATATCCATATTGATTGTTTACTATATTTGAATCACTAATGTTAACTAAATGCTTTGTTATAACGGTAGACAAGCCTCCATAAAGTAAAATATTCCCAATAGTTTTTTTTGTCATTCCAACATTATACAATTTCAATGCTTCTGGATTAGTTGCAAATAAATCACGAACTTCTGTTGAAGTAAGCTTTACATTATCAGAGTTAAAAACTCTACTGGTGCTTTTGAAAGTAAGAACGTCTTGGCTAAAACAAAAAAATGAAGATGTCAATAATAGTAACAAGATAATATGTTTCATGGTTTAAAATTTATATTCAAAACAAAAATAGTTTTATTATAATTAATATTAAAGGAAAGATTAACTAAAATTTATGCTTTATCGAATCATTAGATTTTTACTTTTGTTAAAAATTTTTAAAAATGGCTTTTCGCTGGGTTGTCCTTCTTTTAATAATTCTAATCATTGAAATTTATGCATTTCAAGCTGTTAAAACATTTACTAAAGTTAGATGGGTGCAGCTTACTTATATAGTAATTTCTTTTGCTGCAGTTGCTTTTGTTTTTTATGGTTTTTCTAAATTTGACAGAGGTGTTGGTCAAACCCAAATGTTTATGATGACCATTGGAGTTATGTTACTAGTTTTAGTTCCAAAATTATTGATAACTTTTATAATGCTTCTTGAAGATATTCTTAGATTGTTGTTAGGAACTAAGAATTATTTTGCAAATTATGGCAATGATACTTTTTTGCCTGAAAGAAGAAAGTTTGTTAGTCAAGTTGCGCTTGGGATTGCCGCCGTTCCATTTTTATCATTGATTTATGGAATGACGATTGGAAAATACAATTATAAAGTTTTAAGACAAACGTTATTTTTTGATGATTTACCAGATGCTTTTGACGGTTTTAAAATCACTCAAATATCAGATATACATAGTGGTAGTTTTGACAACCCTGAAAAGATAAGTTATGCAGTTGATTTAATCAATGAACAAGAATCAGATTTGTTATTGTTTACTGGTGATATTGTAAATACTCATGCTACAGAAATGCATCCATGGATTGATACTTTTAAGAAGATTAAAAATTATGAGTTTGGGAAATACTCTATACTTGGAAATCATGATTACGGAGAGTATGTAGATTGGAAAAAAGATGATGCGGCAAAAAATAAAAATTTTGAAGATATTAAAGATTTGCACAGACAAATAGATTTTAAATTAATGTTGAATGAAAACACGAAAATCAAAAAAGGAAACGACGAAATTGCATTAGTTGGTGTTGAAAATTGGGGTGTGAAATTCAAAAAAGTGGGAGATTTGAATAAAGCTTCAGAAAATTTGAATAAAGATGATTTCAAAATTTTAATGAGTCACGATCCAAGTCATTGGGATGCTGAAGTAAAAGACCATCCTAAAAATTTCCATTTAACGCTTTCTGGACACACACATGGTTTTCAATTTGGGATAGAAATTCCAGGTATAATTAAATGGAGTCCTGTGGAATATGTTTACAAACAATGGGCTGGTTTATATGAAAATGTAGGTAAATATATTTACGTAAATAGAGGTTTTGGGTTTCATGCTTACCCTGGAAGGGTAGGAATTATGCCTGAAATTACTGTAATTGAACTAAAAAAAGGCAAAAATGTAGTATAATTAGTTAAAAATGCTACATTTGTATTACTAATACTTTCTTTTTTATAAAAAGAATATATAAATAACTAGGTTTTATGTCAAAATTTGGCGAACTTATAAATGCTCAAGTTCCTGTGTTAATTGACTTTTACACAGAGTGGAACGAGTCATCAGTCTCGATGCATCCAGTTATTAGAGATGTTGCGGCAGCGCTTGGCGATAGAGCAAAAGTGATTAAAATTGATGTGGATAAAAACCAAGAATTAGCAGAAGCACTTCGAATAAAAGGTTTACCAACACTTATGATTTATAAAGAAGGTCAAATGGTGTGGAGACAATCAGGTGAATTGGACGCTAATACTATAATTGGTTTAGTTCAAGAGCAGGTTTAATCAATTTTTTCACAAACATATCCTTTTTCTTTTAAGAATTCTAGCGTTCTCGGAAGTACATACTCCAAGTTTGCAAACGCTTTTTTGCTATCGTGAAAAACGATAATACTTCCTGGTTTTACATTTTTTAAAACATTTTCTAAACAGTGTTCTTTAGAAATTTTAGTATCAAAATCGTAAGCAATGATGTCCCACATTATTATTTTGTATCCAAATTTTCGAAGAATTTTTGATTGCGTAGGTTTTATTTTACCATAAGGTGGACGGAATAGTTTGCAGTGTTCAGTGTTCAGTTTGCAGTGTTCAATTTCGTATAATTTGACATTTTCAATATAATCTTTTGTAGATGTTTCCCATCCATTTAAATGATTGAAGGTATGATTTCCTATAGAATGTTCTTCGTTGATTACTTTCTGAAAAATTTCCGGATATTTTCTAACGTTATCTCCTATGCAGAAGAATGTTGCTTTGGCATTGTATTCTTTCAATTGATTTAGAGTCCATTCTGTGATTTCTGGTGTTGGTCCATCATCAAATGTTAAATAGACTTTATTCTCATTGTTAGGAAGATCCCAAATATAGTTTGAAAATAGTTTCTTAATTATCCAATGTGTTTTTACCCAATTCATAATTCAAATGTAAATAAAAAGTGCCGATAAATTACTCTATCGACACTTTGTTCTATTTATAAAATCAATTATTCCATATCGCGTTGAAATCTTGGGAATCGATTATTATAACTATTAAATTCATTTCTGTTTTTGTTATAAAATTCAATATCACCATTAGCTTTCATTACTTTTAACAAACTTCTATAACGTTCTATATCAGTAACAATATCTGTAGCCATAAAACTCTGGTCAGAAGAATTGAAAGTACTATAATATTTTAAATTGTCTTTGTATTTAGCGGTAAGTTTAGTTATTAAATCTCTAGCTTTTTGTTTTTCACCTGTTTTATAATAACCACCAACAAATGGTTCAAGTGTTAAATAATAACCATAGTAATCTATCGGTGTCTTAGTAATTGCCAAATCAATAACTTTTTTAGCCTTATCAATTTTACCTTCTTTTATCAATAATTCCATTAATCTAGAAAGATTAGTTCTGTATGAAATACTATTTCTTCTGGTCTCAGGATCATGATATATTTTAGTGCTTTCTCCATTACCCCATTTCCAATTGGTTGCAAGTTTATACATTTTTTCTGTATCGATTTGCCCCATATCTGGATAGTTTTCTTCAATTACTGGAGTTTTTATTGGCACTAATTTATAAACCATACCATCAAGCTGAAGATAATCTTTCATCCATAGGTAATCATCATCTCCAAAACTTCCTGGGCTAAAATAAATAGGTCTTTTCCAATTATTGTTGTTTAAAATGTCAAACATAATTAAACGGTTTTTGTATAAAGCACCACCTTTTAAGTCTATATCAATATAAGGAACAATTGAATCATTTAGAGCCGGATTAACAACCTTATTTGCAATCACAGCATTTTTATCAATAGGAATTCTAACTTTATTTGTTGGAAAGAAATGAAGTTTGTGTCCGCTTTGCATCTCAACAGTGGTTATTGTGTCTTCACTTTTTGCAAAGTTTATAAAATCTTTAAGTAACCATCTGTTTTCAGTTTGCTTATTAAATAGAATAGCGTCTCTGTTGTCTGCTACATATTGTTGATGTTCGAATGAAATTGGTAAACCATCTGATTTATAGGTTTTAAGTTTCATTTGATCAATATACCAATCGGTCATTAATAAGCTAGTATTTACAATTTTCACATCGGTTCTGTATCCTTCAATCTCTTGTGCATACCATAATGGGAATGTATCATTATCACCAATTGTAAATAGTATAGCATTTGGATCACAAGAGTCAAGATAATTTTTAGCCATTGCTAAAGCTGTATATTTTCCTGAACGATCATGGTCGTCCCAGTTTTGTGATGCCATTAAGACAGGAGCAGCCAATAAACTTGTAGCAACTACTATTGGTCCAGCAATTTTTGCAGCTACTTTTTCTTTTATCATTTCATAGATTGCATAAACTCCAAAACCAATCCAAATTGCAAATACATAAAATGATCCCACTAAAGCGTAATCTCTTTCACGAGGTTCAAATGGTCTTTCATTAAGATAAATTTTTAATGCTAAGCCAGTGAATAAGAACAAAGCTAGCAAAACGTAGAAACTTTTTAAATCTCTTTGTGCATGGTACATCAAACCAATCAAACCTAAAAATAAAGGTATAAAATAGTATAAGTTTCGACCTTTATTATTTTCAATATCTTTAGTTAAATTTTCTTGAGAACCTAAATGAATTTCATCAATGAATTTTATTCCACTTAACCAGTTTCCATCTAAATTGTCATATCTACCCTGATTGTCGTTTTGTCTTCCAACAAAGTTCCATAACAAATAACGACCGTACATATAACCAAATTGATATTCAATCATAAAACTAAGATTGTCAAAAGTTGATGGTTTTTCAATGTCAAGATAATCACCATAAGCTTTTAAGAAAGATACATAACCATCGTTGTCAATTTTACCACTCGCATAGGCTTGTCTGAATTCGGCAACAACATCGGTCAATTCTTTTTCCTCAACATAATCAGATTTTACTTTGAATTTTGGAACTCCAGTAAAGTTCATATATCCTTCAATGTTGTCTGTACTCCACATTCTAGGAAGAATTGCTTTATGATTGTCATCGGTGTTTTGCTCTGCATTTTTATAATCATTAACAATTACATATTTTCCAGAAGCTTCGTCTCTCTCATAGTTAGGAGCTTTGTCTAAATAAGGATTATTCTCATCCAAACCAGCAAAGGCATCAGTATATTGTGGGCCATAAAATAATGGATTGATTCCGTATTGTTCACGATTGTAATAAGCCAATACCTCTGCAGCATCTGATGGTTTATTTTCGTTTATTGGTGTGTTTGCATTAGCTCTAATAGGTAACATCATCCATGTTGAAAATCCTATTAATACAAATAGAATGCATAATAATATTGTATTGTAATTTATACCAAATTTTATTTCTTTAGTTTCAATCATTAAAGGGTCATTTCCGTACTCATTTTTCCCTGGATTTCCTTTATCAAAAATTAAACACCAAAAAATTAAATATAAATTATAGACAGGAATAAATTGATAAAATCCACTTTTACCTATATCATGAAGTCTTTTAGAAGTTTGAAAAATAAAAAATATTATGGGTAATCGAATCAATATTTTTGGAAAAAAACCAATTTCAGAAAAATTTGAATTGATAAAAAGAATGTATAGGATTAGTAAAATCAAACTAATAATATATTCTGTTCTAGAAATTCTACCAATATAACTACTAGGGTTTTTGAAAATACTTTCAAGAAATAGATTGTTTTTTCTAGTGTATCTCAATCCAAAATAAAAGAAAGCTACAATTAGAAGTATAGCAAAAATAGTTCCTGAGTTAAAAGGTAACCCAAGGTTGTTTACCATGAATATTTCAGTTTTACCAAAGAAAGCTAATGTGTAAGGCAAAAGAAGTTTAAAAATAAAAAGTAATACTGCAATAATAATTATATTGGCTAGAATGAAATTTGTAACAGTTACTTTTTTGTAGTTTTTAAAGAAGTATAAAAAACCAATTGAAGGAATTGTTAATAAAGCCATGAAGTGAACACCAAAAGATAAACCGACTACTAAACTAATTAGTAATAACCATCTGTTTCCTTTTGGCTCATGCATTTCTTGTTCCCATCTTAAGCCAAGCCAAAAAAGTAGTGCAATAAGTAAAGTTGCCATTGCATAAACTTCTGCTTCAACAGCATTAAACCAAAAACTGTCTGAAAAAGTGAATGCTAATGCTCCAACAAATGAACTTCCTAAAATAACTTTGATGTTATTATTGTCTATTTCTGTGTATGATGAAATGATTTTTTTCAATAAAATTGTAGAAGACCAAAACATAAAAAGAATGGTGAATGCACTAGAAAAAACAGACATCATGTTGACCATAAAAGCTACTTTGTCGCTACTAGTTGCAAACATTGCAAAGAAGGCTCCAAGCATTTGAAATAATGGTGCGCCTGGTGGATGTCCTACCTCAAGTTTAGCAGCTGTTGCAATATATTCTCCACAATCCCAGAAACTCATTGTGGGCTCTACTGTTAATGTATAGGTTATCAGTGCAATTGAAAAAGCAGCCCAACCTAAAATGTTATTCCACTTTTTGAAATCAAATGTTGTCATATATAATTATGATGTTAATTCAGATGCAAAGAAACTATTTTTTTATCGAAACCACATAAATTGAGGTTGATAAAATTTTCTTAATTACTTGCTGCTAAAAGTTTTTTATTAATTATTCTTTAATTTTAAATTCTAATCCAATAAATCTTGTGCTTTCAATGGAGATGTTTTTGTCTTCTTGAAAATACTTTCTAATTTTAGTTATAAAAACATCCATACTTCTTCCTGAAAAGTAATCGTCATTTTTCCAAATATTTTTTAAGATAGCCTCTCTTTTAATTAATTGATTTCTATTTTGATAAAGATATTCAATTAGTAGTGCTTCTTTTTCGGTTAGTTGCTGTGTACGATTGTCTTTTTTTAAACATAACCTTTTGGTGTCAAAAATATACTTGCCTATTGCAATTTCTTGAATAGTAGTTGTTTTAAAATTTGCCTCACTTCTTTTTAAAATATTATTTAATCTTAAAATTAATTCTTCAACTTCAAATGGTTTGACTATATAATCATCTGCGCCAAGTTGTAGTCCTTTTATTTTGTCTTCTTTTAATTGCTTTGCTGTTAGAAAAACGAAAGGTATTTCAGGGTTTATTTTTATTAATTCTTCGGCTAGTACAAAACCATCCATTTTTGGCATCATAACATCTAGAATACAAATGTCAAAACTATTCTTTTTAAAAATTTCTAATGCTTTAACTCCGTTTTCTGCCCAAACAACATCAAAATTATGCAGTTGCAGGTATTGAGTTAAGACATTTGAAAAATCAAAATCATCTTCGGCTAAAAGTATTTTTTTCATAATACTAAGATGGAATTGATAAAATGAATTGCGTTCCTTTTCCTAATTCGCTTACCAAATTAATAGTTCCTTTGTGTGCTTTAATAATTTGGTCAACATAATACAGTCCAAGTCCTAAACCTTTTGTGTTATGAAGGTTTCCTTGTTCCACTCTATAGAATTTGTCAAAAAGTAACGATTGTTTGTTTTTCGCAATTCCTATTCCGTCATCTTCAATACAGATTTTGAATTCATTATTTTGCAAATTTGTAGTTACGAAAATGGTTTTGGTTCCATATTTTACAGCGTTTTCTAAAACATTAATTATTGCTGTTGTAAGATGAAATTTGTCTAAGGTTAATTGTGTTTCTGAATTAAAATTTGTTTTAAAATCAATTGCAGGATTAGCCATTTTGAAATCATTTACTATGGTTTCCAAGAAAGCATTAATTTTTGTTTTTTCTTTTTGCAATTCAATTTCTTCAAAGCCTAATGAGTTACTCATCACCTGATCTATCAAACTTTGTAAACGCTCATTTTGACGGTTTATAGTTTGAATCAATTGGTTGTAAACTAAATCATTTTCTTTTACCTCTTTTCGCTCCAATATTTTTGTAGATACCGATAAAGTTGTAAGTGGTGTTTTTAGTTCGTGAGTAATGTTATTTATAAAATCTGTTTTAATATCACTAATTTTCTTTTGTTTTATTAATGATTTTATTGTTACTACAAATATCGAAATTAAGGTAATTATTGAGGCAATTGCAAAAAATAGCAATAACGACATTCTTTTAAGAATAATTAATTCCCAATTTTTTACAGAGACATATAAGCTATCTTCTGTAAGCAATTTATAATTGGATTTTGATGTATTTGAACTTGTTGTTCCAACATAGTTTCTAACTAAGAAAGCATCTTCTAGTGAAGCTAGATTTCCATACATTTTATTTTCAATAAATGGTTTGGCTGAAAATATAGTGTCCGCTTTTTTGGTGTTGTTATAAATTACAAATTTGTTTAAGATTATAGCAAAATCGATTTCGTTATCTGGAAACTCTTTTTCAAACTTCTTTTGAAGTAAATCGGTTAATTGTTTTCTGTAATGATTTTCTATGAATTGTTTCTTTACTTGACTTCGATAATTTCTATCGATTAGATAGTTTTCTGCTAGCTCTTTGTATATAAAATCTTTATTATTGAATAATGTACTGTCTATATCACTGTAATCATTTGTTATTTCAGCAAGCTTTTCTTTTACTTCAAGACGAAATTGCGCGACTTTGTAGTTATAAGTGGTTTTTACCAAATAATATTGCATAACGCAAAGCGCTATAAGGACTAATCCTGATAAAAGAGTTAATATGTTTATTTTTTGCTTCATAATAAAATTAGATTCAAAAATAGCACGATTTATTGTAAAAATCATTTTTTATTCTTCCTTTAACCTACGATTAACTTTCAAACATATTATATTGAAGAAATGATAGAATTGTAATGCGAATAAAATTAGCACATTAGGTTTTGTATTAAATTCATTTTTCAAAATTTTAAATAAAAGTTGAACAAATATTTGCTTAAAATAAAATTTATATTAAATTTGCACCCGCATTCAAGCACTTATTGGTCTATGGTGTAATGGTAACACAACTGTTTTTGGTGCAGTCTTTCAAGGTTCGAGTCCTTGTAGACCAACAAAAAATCCCAACAGAAATGTTGGGATTTTTTATTTTAAAAAGTAAAAAAACCATCTATTTCTAGATAGTTTTTTATTTAATACAATTATTATATCTTAAAAGTAATAACAGGTCTTGTTGCATGATTAACTAAGTCTTCACTGATACTTCCATTAAAGAAGTGAGAAAGACCTTTTCTTCCGTGTGTACTCATTCCAATTAAATCAGCATTAATGCTATTTGAAAAGTTCAATATTCCTTTTTCAACATTAGTTTCATTGTAAACATGTGTCTCAACTTTTTGAACATTGAAGTTAGAAAGGAATTTTTTCATAGTTTCTTCAGATGTAGAAGTTGATTTAAAATTGTTAGGTGTATTAACCATAACTAAATGTAAAGTTGAATCAAATTTGTTTGCAAAATCAACTACTTTTTCAAATGGTTTTTTTACTTCGTCACTAAAGTCAGAAGCAAAAACAAAATTATTAACTGTAAAATCGTTTTCTTCTTTTTTGATAATTAGGACAGGAACTTCAGAGTTACGAACTACTTTTTCAGCATTAGAACCAATAAACATTTCTTTGTAGCCACTTGCACCATGCGAACCCATTACAATTAAATCTACATTGTTTAGTTGGCTAATTTTTAAGATACCATCAAAAGCCAATTCAAATTGCACAATTTCAGAAACTTTTAAACCATCAAGATAATCTTCATCCATAAGGTCTTCTAATTTTTTTATAGCGGCATTTTTGAAAAACATGATTTCTGGAATAGCTGCGCCAGATCCAATAGCATCACTTGCTTGATTTGGAAATTCTAACATGTGCAATAAAATAATTTCGCCATTATTTTTCTTTGCAATTTGTGCAGCAACTTTTAAAGCATATTCAGCATTTTGAGAAAAGTCTGTAGGGATTAGGATTTTTTTCATGATTGTTTGTAAATTATTGGTTTTATTCAAATTAAATTTCAAAGGTTAAAGGTAAGAAAATTTTTTAAGATTTCTAAATGATATTTGTCATATAAAAAAAAAGACTATATTTGCACCATTATTTATTAGTACAAACTAAATAATGAGGGAAGCACTGCTTCCCTCTTTTTATAAGAATATGACATTTAGAGAACAAGTTACAAAACTTTTAGAAGAAGGTTTGTCTGAAAAACCAGAAATGTTTTTGATAGACTTATCAATTTCAGATAATTACAAAATTATTGTAACTTTGGATGGTGATAAGGGTGTTAATCTTCAAGATTGTATAGATGTAAGTAGAATTATTGAAAATAATCTAGATAGAGAAGAGCATGATTTTGAGCTTGAAGTAGCGTCCGTTGGTGTTGGTTCGCCATTAAAATTAAAAAGACAATACATAAAGAATATAGGAAGGACTTTAAAGGTTAAAACCGGAAAAGAAACTATAGAGGCAGAATTGATTGATGCAGACGAGCAAAAAATAGTTTTATCTTGGATGGCAAGAGAGCCAAAAAAAATAGGAAAAGGTAAGGAAACAGTTCAAAAAAAATTAGAATTACCTTACTCAGAAATAATAGAAGCAGTTGTTACAATAAATTTTAATTAAATAGAATAATGGAAAATATTGCATTAATCGAATCATTCTCAGAGTTTAAAGATGATAAACTTATTGATCGAGTAACGCTTATGGCGATTTTGGAAGATGTTTTTAGAAATGCTTTAAAAAAGAAGTATGGTTCTGATGACAATTTTGATATTATCATAAATCCTGATAAAGGAGATATGGAAATCTGGAGAAGAAGAATTGTTGTTGCCGATGATGATTTAGATTTAGAGAATGAAGAAATTACACTTACAGAAGCTAGGAGAATAGAACCTGATTTTGAAATTGGGGAAGAAGTTTCCGAGGAAGTTAAATTAATTGATTTAGGAAGAAGAGCTATTTTAGCTTTGCGCCAAAATTTAATTTCAAAAATTCACGAACACGATAATACTAACTTGTACAAACAATTTAAAGATATTATTGGGGAAATCTATACAGCAGAAGTACACCATGTTCGCCCAAGAGTTGTAATTTTGGTTGATGACGAAGGAAATGAAATTGTATTACCAAAAGAAAAGCAAATTCCATCTGATTTTTTCCGTAAAGGAGATAATGTCAAAGGAATTATTGAAAGCGTTGAACTAAAAGGAAATAAACCTCAAATTATCATGTCAAGAACTTCTGAGAAGTTTTTAGAAAAATTATTTGAACAAGAAATTCCAGAAGTTTTCGACGGACTTATTATGATTAAAAAAGTAGTAAGAATTCCTGGTGAAAAAGCAAAAGTAGCTGTTGATTCTTATGATGATAGAATTGATCCAGTTGGAGCTTGCGTTGGTATGAAAGGATCTCGTATTCATGGAATTGTTCGTGAATTAGGAAATGAAAACATTGATGTAATAAATTATACAACTAATGCGTCTCTGTTAATTACAAGAGCATTAAGTCCTGCAAAAGTTTCTTCTGTGAAAATTGATGAAGAAACAAAACATGCTGAAGTGTTTTTGAAATTAGAAGAAGTTTCTAAAGCAATTGGTCGCGGAGGACAAAATATTAAATTAGCAGGTCAATTATCTGGATATGAATTAGATGTTATCAGAGAAGGAAGCACAGCAGAAGATGATGATGTTGAATTAACAGAATTCTCAGACGAAATTGACGGTTGGATTATTGATGAGTTTGCAAAAATTGGGTTGGATACTGCAAAAAGTATATTAAAACAAGATGTTGCTGATTTAGCAAGAAGAACTGATTTAGAAGAAGAAACAATACAAGAAGTAATGCGCATATTGAAAGAAGAGTTTGAAGACTAATTTTTCACCCCAATAAAAAAAAGAATTTATAAAAGATTTTATGTCTGAAGAAAGAAATATTAGAATAAACAAAGTTTTAAGGGAATTAAACATTTCGTTAGAAAGAGCTGTCGATTATCTTAAGGATAAAGGGATTGCTATTGATGCAAACCCAAATGCTAAGATTTCCGATAAAGAATTTGATATTCTACAAAATCAATTTGCCGGAGACAAAGGCAATAAGGAAGCGTCTAAAGGTGTTAGCGAAGAAATTAAAAAAGAAAAAGAAGCGCTTCGTCTTGAAAGAGAAAAAGAAATAGAAGACAAAAGAAAACAAGAAGAAGAACGTCATCGTCTTGAAGTAATCAAAGCTAAAGCTGTCGTTTCTGGGCCAAAACAAGTAGGTAAAATTGATTTAGAACCTAAAGCGGTTCCGGCTAATAAACCTGAAAGTATAAAATCTGAAGCAAAAGTTGAAGAAAAACCAGCTCCTGTAAAAGAGAAACTTGTTCAATCTAAAGAAAAACTTACAGTAGCAGAAGAAAAACCTATTCAAAAACAGATTGTTGTTGAAGCAAAAGTTGAAGAAGCAAAAGTTGATAAAATAGTTGACAATCTTCCTGTTGAGGATGAAACACACACAACTCAATATCAAAACCTTTCTGGGCCAACTTTAACAGGTCAAAAAATTGATTTATCTCAATTTAATAAACCTAAAAAGACTACTCCACCTAAAATCAATAGTGCTAATAAGGTTGATCCAAACAAAAATAAGAGAAAAAGAATTCCGCCAAAACCAGGTGAAGCTCGTCCAGGGAATGCTGGAGGAAATGCTGCTGGAGGTCAAAATAAACCAGGAGGTACAGGTGGTAATAAATTTGTTGCTAATAAACCAGGTGGAGGAGGTTTCCAAAAAGGAAATAGACCAGCAATAGTTCAAAAAGTTGAGCCTACAGAAGAGGAAGTTAAAAACCAAATCAAAGAAACTCTTGAAAGACTTCAAGGGAAAGGTTCAAAATCTAAAGCTGCAAAATATAGAAGAGATAAAAGAGATACGCACCGTCAGCGCTCTGATGATGAACAAAGAGCATTAGACGAAGGAAGCAAAACTATTAAAGTTACAGAATTTGTTACTGTAGGTGAAGTTGCTACAATGATGGATGTGCCTATTACTAAAGTAATTGGTACTTGTATGTCTTTAGGAATTATGGTTACAATGAATCAACGTTTAGATGCTGAAACATTAACTATTGTTGCTGATGAGTTTGGTTATGAAGTTGAATTTATTACAACTGATCTTGAGGAAGCAATAGAAATTGTTGAAGATAGACAAGAAGATTTAGTAACAAGAGCACCTATAGTTACTGTAATGGGTCACGTTGACCACGGTAAAACCTCTTTGTTAGATAATATCCGTAAAGAAAATGTAATCGCTGGAGAATCTGGAGGAATTACACAACATATTGGAGCTTATGCCGTACAATTAGATAACGGACAAAAAATAACATTCCTTGATACACCTGGTCACGAAGCATTTACCGCTATGCGTGCTCGTGGAGCTCAAGTAACCGATATTGCAATTATCGTAATCGCTGCCGATGATGACATCATGCCACAAACTAAAGAGGCAATCAGTCACGCACAAGCAGCTGGTGTTCCAATGATATTTGCTATTAATAAAGTAGATAAGCCACATGCTAATCCTGAAAAAATTAAGGAAAAATTAGCAGCAATGAATTTACTTGTTGAAGATTGGGGTGGTAAATACCAATCGCATGACATTTCTGCTAAAATGGGAATGGGAGTAAAAGAGCTTTTAGAAAAAGTATTGTTAGAAGCCGAATTATTAGATTTAAAAGCAAATCCTAATAAACCTGCTGTTGGTACTGTTGTGGAAGCACAATTAGACAAAGGTAGAGGATATGTTTCTACTATTTTAGTACAATCTGGAACTTTAAGAGTTGGAGATTATGTATTGGCTGGTAAAAATCATGGTAAGGTTAAGGCAATGTATGATGAAAGAGGAAACAGTGTAAAAGAAGCCGGTCCTTCAACTCCAATGTCAATTTTAGGTTTGGATGGTGCGCCAACTGCTGGAGATAAATTCAATGTTTTTGAAGACGAAAGAGAAGCTAAACAAATCGCTGTTAAACGTACGCAATTAATGCGTGAACAATCGGTTAGAACGCAACGTCATATTACACTTGCAGAAATTGGTCGTCGTATTGCGCTTGGACAATTTAAAGAATTGAACATTATCCTTAAAGGAGACGTTGATGGTTCTGTTGAAGCATTATCGAATTCATTCTCTAAATTATCTACCGAAGAAATTCAAATCAATATTATCCATAAAGGTGTTGGAGCAATTACTGAAACTGACGTTATGTTGGCTTCTGCTTCTGATGCTATTATTATTGGATTTAATGTTCGTCCAGCTGGAAATGCTCGTCAACTTGCAGATAAAGAAGAAATTGATATCAGAAATTACTCTATCATCTATGATGCAATTGATGACTTGAAAGATGCAATGGAAGGAATGTTGTCTCCAGAAATGAAAGAAGAAATTACTGGAACTGCTGAAATCCGTGAAACATTCAAAATTTCTAAGGTTGGAACAATTGCAGGATGTATGGTGACCGACGGTAAGATCTTTAGAAATTCTAGAATTAGAATTATCCGTGAAGGTGTCGTAATATTTACAGGAGAGCTTACAGCTTTAAAACGATTTAAAGATGATGTTAAAGAAGTTTCTAAAGGTTATGATTGTGGTATTCAAATCAAAAATTACAACGAAATAGAGCAACTAGACATAATCGAAGCGTTCCAAGAAGTAGAGGTTAAGAAAAAACTTAAATAATTATAATTTTACAGATTAAAAAAATCCCGAGAAATCGGGATTTTTTGTTTATTGTTTTGAAGGCTTGATTAGAATTGCGGAAGGATATTTTTTCTTTAATAAATTTAAGTTTCTTTCAGCTTCAATTCTTGTTTTAAAATTGCCTACCCACACTTTATATAAAGGTGTGCTAAATATAATCGTTGCATCATAGTTTTTGTTCTCTTTTTTAAATTGTATTAGAGTTTTCTTAGAGGCATCGCTCGTACCATTAAATATTTGTATTTTATATCTGTTATTTATTGTTATTGAAGAGTTTACCTTTCTCTTTTCGTTTAATAATTGTTCAAATTTTGGGTCTTGATTCACATTCGTATTCTGTGCTTTTATGGTGTTAAAATTGAAAAATAAAAAAATAAATAGGAAGAGATTTAAAGGTCTTTTTTTTGTTAAATATTTCATAATGGTTTGATTTTAATGCAAATGTAGTTGAAAAAATATTTGTTGAAATATAAAAATTATTTAGAATTAATATAAATTGATAATTAAGATATATTTAAGGTTTTGAGAATAGTTCATAAATCGTATTTTTGCTCAAGTTTTAAAAAAAGTGTATTGGTAATTTGTTTAATCATAAGAAAAAACCATACCAAAATTTAGTCGATAATCATTTATAATATGAAAAAAGTGGGTAACCATAGTTCGATTTCTAGAATTTATTCATTTGGATTAGCTTTAATGCTAACTATCTCCTTGTCTTCATTTGCTCAAGAAACTGCTGCTCCGGCTGCAACAGCTATGCCAGCTGCTGCTCCTGCTGCAACTACTCCTGCTGCAACTGCTGGAGGAGATGCTGTGAAAGGAAAAGAATTATTTAATGCAAATTGTGCAGCATGTCATAACTTAGATAAGAAAATGACAGGTCCGGCACTAAGAGGTATTTCTGCAAAATATGATATGCCTTGGTTGTACAAGTGGATAAACAATAGTTCTGCATTAATCAAATCTGGTGATGCTAAAGCTGTAAAAGTTTTTGAGGAAAATAATAAATCAGTAATGACTGCTTTTCCTCAATTGTCAACTGCTGATATTGATAATATTATTGCTTACACTTCTGAGCCTAAAGCTGAGCCTCCAGTAAATGTAAGTGCTGGTCCTCCGGGAGAAACTACTTCGATTAACGAAGGTATTTCAAATGATATTATCCTAGGTGCTTTGGCTCTAGTGATGTTGATGTTGGTAGTGATGTTGTTCTTAGTGAATAATGTTCTAACTAAAATCGCAAAAGCTAATGGAATTGAAGCTTTAGCAAAACAACCATCAATGCCAATTTGGAAAGCATTCGCTAAAAATCAGTTTTTAGTATTGGTTTCTTCTATATTTTTATTGTTAGCTAGTGGTTATTTTGTTTATGGTTTCTTGATGCAAGTTGGTATTGACCAAGATTATGCTCCAGTTCAGCCAATTCATTATTCTCACAGAATTCACGCGGGTAGTAATGGTATAGATTGTAAATATTGTCACTCTTCAGCTAGAGTTAGTAAAAATGCTGGTATACCATCTTTGAATGTGTGTATGAATTGTCATAAAAATATTGCTGAAGTTTCTGATACTACTGCTACAGAAGATTACTCAAAAGCATTCTATGATAAAGAAATTCAAAAATTATACAAAGCTGTGGGTTGGGATCAAAGCACTCAAAAATATACTGGTAAAACAGAGCCGGTGAAATGGGTTAGAATTCATAATTTACCTGATTTTGCTTATTTCAATCATTCACAACACGTAACTGTTGCAGGTATTGAATGTCAAAAATGTCATGGTGAAGTTCAAACTTACGAAATACAAAAACAATTTGCTACTTTAACTATGGGATGGTGTATAGATTGTCACCGTAAAACTGATGTTAAAATGGAAGGAAATGCTTATTACGATAAAATTCATAAAGAACTTTCTAAAAGATACGGTGTAGACAAATTGACTGCAGCACAAATGGGAGGTTTAGAATGTGGTAAGTGTCACTATTAATCAAATTATTAAGAAGCTAATATTTATATACGATGTCATCTAACAAAAAATACTGGAAAAGTGTTGAGGAACTAAACGGAAATAGTTCTATTGTTGAGACGCTTAGAAATAATGAGTTTGTAGAACAAATCCCAACGGATGAATTCTTATCAAACGAATCATTATCATCTTCATCAACTACTCGTCGTGATTTCTTAAAGTACGTTGGTTTTACAACTGCAGCTGCTTCGTTAGCTGCATGTGAAGGACCAGTTCATAAATCAATTCCATACGTGGTTCAACCAGATACAATCATTCCTGGTGTTGCTGATTTTTATGCAACATCTATGTTTGATGGTTTTGATTTTGCAAATCTTTTAGTGAAGACAAGAGAAGGTCGTCCAATTAAAATTGAGAATAATACAATTGAAGGAGCTAAGTTTGCTGCCAATGCAAGAGTTCATGCTTCAGTATTATCTTTATATGATAGTATGCGTCTTACTTCTCCAAAAGTTGATTCTAAGTCAGCAACATGGAATGAAGTTGATGCAAAAGTTAAAGTTAGTTTAGCTGATGCAAAAGCATCTGGTAAGCAAGTTGTTTTATTGACTAACACTTTAGCGAGTCCTTCTACTGAAAAATTAATTTCAGACTTTATCTCAAAAAATCCTACTGCTAAACATGTGGTTTATGATTCTGTTTCTGAATCTGCTGCTTTAGATGCTTTTGAATCGGTTTATGGAGAAAGAGCTTTAGTAGATTATGATTTTTCAAAAGCAAATACAATTGTTTCTATCGATGCTGATTTCTTAGGTGATTGGCAAGGTGGAGGTTTTGATAAAGGATATGCACAAGGAAGAATTCCTCAAGCTGGAAAAATGTCAAAGCATTTTCAATTTGAAGCAAACATGACATTGTCTGGAGCTGCAGCTGATAAAAGAGTTCCAATGACTATCTCTAATCAAAAATTAGCCTTAGTAAAAATATATAACATTATAACTGGTGCTTCTGTTTCAACAGGAAAAATTGAAAATGAAGCTGAAGTTGTAAAAGCTGCAAATCAATTAAAAGACGCAGGAAGTAAAGGTCTTTTGGTTTCTGGTATTCAAGATAAAAATGCTCAGTTATTAGTTATTGCTATCAATCAAGTTTTAAAAAGTGAAGCTTTATTAACTGCTGGTGCAAGGCTAATCAGAAAAGGATCTAACGAAAAAGTTGCTCAATTAATTTCAGATATGAATGCAGGTTTGGTTCACACTCTTATCATGAGTGGTGTTAACCCTGTATACACTTTGGCAAATAGCAAATCTTTTGTTAGTGGTTTGAAAAAAGTAAAGACATCTGTTGCTTTTTCTCTTAAAGAAGATGAAACTGCGGAGCTTACTACAATTGCAGCTGCAACGCCTCATTATTTAGAATCTTGGAACGATTTAATGTTGACAAAAGGAACTTATTCTTTAGTTCAGCCAACTATTCGCCCATTATTCAATACAAAACAATTCCAAGAATCATTAATGTCTTGGAATGGAGTAGCTGGAAATTACTACGATTATATAAAAGCAAATTCTGCGAGTTTTATTTCAGGTTCATCTTGGAATAAAGTACTTCATGATGGTGTTTTTGTTTCAGGAGTTAGCACTTTAGCTGGTGGTACTGCTGATTATAATGGAGCTGCATCAGCTTTATCTCAATCAAAACCTGCACAAGGTTTTGAATTAGTATTATATACTAAAGTTGGTTTAGGTGATGGTCAACAAGCAAATAACCCATGGTTACAAGAATTCCCAGATCCTATTACAAGAGTTTCATGGGATAATTATGTTACTGTTTCTCAATTTGATGCTAATAAATTAAAAATAGAAAACAAAATTGTTGCTAATGGAGGTCTTAACGGAAGTTATGCTACTCTAACTGTTAATGGAGTAAAATTAGAAAATGTACCTGTAATTGTTCAGCCTGGACAAGCTAAGGGGACATTGGGTTTAGCTCTTGGATATGGTAAAAAAGCTGCATTAAAAGAAGAAATGCAAGTAGGTGTTAATGCTTACGCTTTATATAATAATTTCAATAATGTTCAATCTGCAACTATCACTAAAGGTGATGGAGAGCATGAGTTTGCATGTGTTCAGTCACAAAAAACTTTAATGGGTAGAGGAGATATTGTTAGAGAAACTACACTTGAAATTTTCAGAACAGCTAAAGATAGTAGAGAATGGAACCCAGTTCCTATGGTATCTTTAGATCACAAAGAAGTAGAAGCTACTAAAGTTGATTTATGGGAATCATTTGATCGTTCAACCGGTCACCATTTCAATTTATCAATTGACTTGAATGCTTGTACTGGATGTGGTGCTTGTGTTATAGCTTGTCACGCTGAAAATAACGTGCCAGTTGTTGGTAAGTCTGAGGTAAGAAGAAGTCGCGATATGCATTGGTTGCGTATTGATAGATACTATTCTTCTGAAGACACTTTTGCTGGTGACAACAAGAAAAAAGAAGAATTTGACGGTTTAGATTTGGGTGGATTTATTGTTGGGGATGAAGAGACCAAAGGTTCATTAGGCGGATTCAGAAAAATGGAAAATCCTGCAGATAATCCTCAAGTGGCTTTCCAACCAGTTATGTGTCAGCATTGTAATCACGCTCCTTGTGAAACTGTTTGTCCAGTTGCTGCAACTTCTCACGGTCGTCAAGGTCAAAATCAAATGGCTTATAACAGATGTGTTGGTACTCGTTACTGTGCTAACAACTGTCCATATAAAGTACGTCGTTTCAACTGGTTCTTATACAACAATAACAGCGAATTTGATTTCCATATGAATGATGATTTAGGTCGTATGGTTGTTAATCCAGATGTAAATGTTCGTTCTCGTGGAGTTATGGAAAAATGTTCTATGTGTATTCAAATGACACAAAAAACTATTCTTGATGCAAAACGTGAAGGAAGAGAAATAAAAGATGGTGAATTCCAAACCGCTTGTTCAAATGCATGTTCTTCAGGAGCAATGATATTTGGAGATGTAAATGATAAAGAATCTAAAGTAGCTGAGTTACTAGAAGACAAAAGAATGTATCATTTGTTAGAGCATGTTGGAACTAAGCCAAACGTTATCTACCACGTAAAAGTTAGAAATACCTAGTTTAAAAAAGATTAATTAAGAAACAAGATAAAGGATTATGTCGTCTCACTACGAAGCACCCATTAGAAAACCATTAGTTATTGGTGATAAAAGTTATCACGATGTGACTGTCGATGTTGCTGCTCCTGTTGAAGGAAGAGCAAACAAACAATGGTGGACCGTTTTTTCAATCGCATTAGCAGCTTTCCTTTGGGGAATAGGTTGTATCACATATACCATTTCAACTGGTATCGGAACTTGGGGTCTTAACAAGACTGTAGGTTGGGCTTGGGATATTACCAATTTCGTTTGGTGGGTTGGTATCGGTCACGCAGGAACACTTATTTCTGCAGTACTTTTACTTTTCCGTCAAAGATGGAGAATGGCTATTAACCGTTCTGCGGAAGCAATGACAATTTTCTCAGTTGTTCAAGCAGGATTATTCCCAATCATCCACATGGGTAGACCATGGTTAGCTTATTGGGTTGTTCCAATTCCTAATCAATTTGGTTCTCTTTGGGTTAACTTTAACTCACCTCTTCTTTGGGACGTATTCGCAATTTCGACGTATCTTTCAGTATCATTAGTTTTCTGGTGGACTGGTTTACTTCCTGATTTTGCAATGTTAAGAGACAGAGCTGTTACTCCTTTCAACAAAAAGATTTACTCTATTTTGAGTTTCGGATGGAGCGGTAGAGCAAAAGATTGGCAACGTTTTGAAGAAGTTTCTTTAGTATTAGCTGGTTTAGCTACACCTTTGGTTCTTTCTGTACACACGATTGTATCATTTGACTTTGCTACTTCGGTAGTACCTGGTTGGCATACAACTATATTCCCACCTTACTTCGTTGCCGGTGCAGTATTCTCAGGGTTTGCAATGGTTAATACCTTGTTAATCATCATGAGAAAGGTTTCTAACTTAGAAGCATATATAACAATTCAACATATCGAATTGATGAATATTGTAATCATGATTACTGGTTCTATCGTTGGTGTTGCCTATATCACAGAGTTATTCGTTGCTTGGTATTCAGGTGTTGAGTATGAACAATATGCTTTCTTAAACAGAGCAACTGGTCCTTACTGGTGGGCATATTGGTCAATGATGACATGTAATGTATTTTCTCCACAGTTTATGTGGTCTAAGAAATTAAGAACTAGTATTATGTTCTCTTTCATAATCTCAATTGTTGTAAATATTGGAATGTGGTTCGAACGTTTTGTAATTATCGTTACTTCATTACACAGAGATTATCTTCCGTCATCTTGGACTATGTTCTCTCCAACATTTGTTGATATTGGTATCTTCATTGGAACTATAGGATTCTTTTTTGTTTTATTCTTATTGTATGCTAGAACTTTCCCAGTTATTGCTCAAGCAGAGGTTAAAACAATCTTGAAATCTTCTGGTGAGAATTATAAGAGAGAGAGAGAAAAAGAAGGACATAATCATTCAGAAAAACATTAGTATTTGTTATGAGTAATAAAGTTATATACGCAATATACAATGATGATGATATTTTAATGGATGCTGTAAAGCAAACTAGAAAAGCACATCATCATATTGAAGAAGTTTTCACTCCATTTCCTGTTCACGGATTGGATAAAGCGATGGGATTGGCACCAACCAGACTTGCAATATGTGCATTTATTTATGGTTGTATAGGTATCAGTGTTGCAACAACAATGATGAATTACATTATGATACAAGATTGGCCTCAAGATATTGGAGGAAAGCCAAGTATGAGCTACATACAAAATATGCCTGCTTTTGTGCCGGTAATGTTTGAAATGACAGTTTTCTTTGCAGCTCACTTAATGGTAATTACTTTTTATATGAGAAGTAAATTGTGGCCGTTTAAAAAAGCAGAAAATCCTGATGTGAGAACAACAGATGATCACTTCTTAATGGAAGTAGCTGTAAATAATAATGAAGAGGAATTGACTTCTTTCTTAAAAAATACAGGTGCAGTTGAAGTTAAAGTAATTGATAAGCACTAAACAGACATGAAAAGTATAATAAAAATAACATTAGTATTAGGTATAATAGTATCTCTTTCTTCATGTAAAGATAATGCATCACCTAATTATCAGTATATGCCAAACATGTACGAGTCAGTTGCATATGAAACATATTCTGAATCAAAAGCATTTAACTCAGTTAATGGTTTAAAAGGTAAAGAAGGTCAATTACCAGCTGTTGGTTCAATTAAAAGAGGTTATGTTCCTTATGAATATGCAGATACGCCAGAATCTTTTGCAGCTGTTAAAGCAGCAAATCTTAAATCTCCTTTAGATCCATCTAAAATTGATATGAAAAAGGCAGAGGAACTTTATGTGATATATTGTGGTATTTGTCATGGTACTGCTGGTGATGGTAAAGGTAAATTAGTTACTCAAGGTAAATTTCTTGGAGTACCAAGTTATGTAGATAGAGTTATTAATGAAGGTAGTATTAATCACGTAATTAACTATGGTTTAAATTCAATGGGTTCATATGCTACTCAATTAAATCAAGAAGAACGTTGGATGGTTGCTGCTTATGTGATGAAGCTTAAAAGTGAATTATAATTGTAGAACAAACAGATTGTTAAAGATATGTACACATTTTCAAAAGGTTTAAAAAACACAGCGCTTGTTCTAATGATTTTAGGATTAGTTGGTATAGTGTATGGTTTTTTATCTACTCCAAAGACTATAGAAGAAGTTGAAAAAATAGTTGCCGCGAGTCATCATGGTAATCATGATACTAAGGCTGACGCTCACAATACACATGAAGTAGTAGCGAATCATCATGAAGTAAAAGAAGAAGCAAAAAATGATGAATCTAAAACAGACACTACTTCTGTAGTTCATGAAATGGATTCGGTAAAAGCTGAAGTTGCTCCTTTAGCAAAAGATAATCATCATGATAATCATGCTGCTAGCAATGTTTCAGAATCTAAAGTTGATGCTGAAAAAGAGCATAAAGAGCATTTAGAACATGTTTTACACCAATTACAAAATAAGCCTTGGTCGGCTTTATATGTTGCTTGTATTTTCTTCATGTTAATTTCATTAGGAGTTTTAGCTTTTTATGCAATTCAACAAGTAGCACAAGCAGGTTGGTCTCCAGTATTGTTTAGAGTTATGCAAGGAATCACGGCTTATTTACCAGTGGGTTCTATTATATTTTTCGGAATATTAGTTATGTCTGCTTTACATTTAAATCATATTTTTGTTTGGATGCAAGATGGAGTTACAGAAGTAGGTAATCCTAATTATGATAAATTAATTGCTGGAAAATCCGGTTATTTAAATCCTACATTTTGGTTAATTAGAGCTGCAGTTTTCTTAATAGGATGGAATTTGTATCGTTATATGTCAAGAAAAAATTGTTTGGCACAAGATGAATCAAATGATAATACTTTTTATAAAAAGAATTTCAAACTTTCTGCAGGATTTTTAGTTTTCTTTATTGTAACTGAATCTATCATGTCTTGGGATTGGTTGATGTCTTTTGATCCTCATTGGTTTAGTACACTTTTTGGATGGTATGTATTTGCTAGTTTCTTTGTAAGTGGTATTACAACAATTTCAATGGTTACTCTGTATTTGAAATCTAAAGGTTATTTAGAAAATGTAAATTCAAGCCATATTCACGATTTATCTAAATTCATGTTTGGTATTAGTGTTTTTTGGACTTACTTATGGTTTTCTCAATTCATGCTTATTTGGTATGCAAATATTCCAGAAGAGGTTACTTATTTTATAACTAGAATTGAGCACTATAATTTACCATTTTTTGGTGCAGTTGTTATGAATTTCGTTTTCCCATTGTTAGTTTTAATTAATACTGACTTCAAACGTATAGCACCGATTATTGTAGGAGCAGGTGTTGTTATTTTATTAGGGCACTATGTAGATTTCTTTAATATGGTTATGCCTGCTACTGTTGGGGATCAATGGTTCATAGGTGTATCTGAAATCGCTTCTGTATTATTCTTTTTAGGATTGTTTATTTTTGTTGTATTTACTGCTTTATCTAAAGTTCCACTTACTCCAAAACGTAACCCTTTCATCGAAGAAAGTAAACATTTTCATTATTAATATTTAAAGAAAAGAACAAATGACAAGTTTATTAGTACTTCTTGTTTTAGTTTTATTATCTGTTGCCCTTTGGCAATTGACTAAAATTTTTGACCTAACGCAAGTTGGTAAACAATCTGATAACAATCAGATAGCCGATGATAACGACAATAATGTTAATGGGTATTTATCTTTTGCCTTTTTAGCGTTCATTTATTTAATAACAATATTTTGTTTTGCTAATTATGGAAAATTTCCATTAATGAGTAATGCTGCTTCTGTTCATGGAAAAGAAGTAGATCAATTGATGTGGATTTCAATGATTCTAATATTTATTGTTCAAACTATTACTCAAGGGTTATTGTTTTATTTTTCTTATAAATACAGAGGTAAAAAAGGACAAATAGCTACTTACTTTTCTGACAATAACAAATTAGAGTTTATTTGGAGTTCGATACCCGCATTAGTATTAGCGGTATTAATCTTTTTCGGATTGTATTCTTGGACAGATATAATGTTTGTAAATGAAAAAGAAGAAAAGCCAATTGTAATTGAAGTTTATGCTCAGCAATTTAAATGGTCTGTAAGATATGCAGGTGATGATAATGTTTTAGGTAAAGCTAATGTTAGATTAATCGAAGGAGTTAATACTTTGGGTGTTGATTTAGCTGATCCAAATGCTCAAGACGATATTGTTGCCGACGAATTACACTTACCGAAAGGTAAAAAAGTAATTTTCAAAATTCGTTCTCAAGATGTTTTGCATTCTTTCTATATGCCTCACTTTAGAGCTCAAATGAATTGTGTTCCTGGTATGGTAACTCAATTTGCTTTTACTCCATCAATGACTACCTCAGAAATGAGAGATACGAAAGATATGACAGAAAAAGTTGCTAATATTAATAAGATTAGAGAAAATAAAAGCAAACAATTAGTTGCTGAAGGGAAAACTGCTTTAGATCCATATCAATTTGATTTCTTGTTGTTATGTAATAAGATTTGTGGTTCTTCACATTACAATATGCAAATGAAAGTTATTGTAGAAAGTGAAACTGATTACAATAAATGGTTAAAAGAAAAAACGAAACTGGTACAATCAGTAAAAACTGCTGTAGCAGAAGAAGCTGTCGCTAAATTAGCTGAATCTAATCCAACTAAAATTGATACTACTTTGCTAAAGAAAGATACTACTTTAGTAGCTGAAGCCCCAACTAAATAATAAAAATATAATATATTTTATAATATGAGTCACGCACACGATAATCACACACACGATCACCACGAAGATCATCATGAACACCACCATAAAGATACTTTTATTACTAAATATATATTTAGTATAGACCATAAGATGATTGCTAAACAATATCTTTTGACTGGTATATTTATGGGTATCATTGGTGTTGGTATGTCATTGCTTTTTAGATTGCAATTGGCTTGGCCTGAACAATCTTTTAAAGTTTTTAGTTTTTTCTTAGGTGAAAGAATGGCACCAGAAGGAGTTATGACTAATGAAGCATATTTATCATTAATTACTATACACGGAACTATAATGGTTTTCTTTGTATTGACTGCTGCTCTTAGTGGTACTTTTAGTAATCTATTAATTCCTTTGCAACTTGGCGCAAGAGATATGGCTTCTGGATTCCTTAATATGGTTTCTTATTGGTTATTCTTTTTATCAAGTGTGATAATGGTAGTTTCATTATTTGTTGAATCTGGACCTGCTTCTGCCGGTTGGACAATTTATCCTCCATTAAGTGCTTTGCCACAAGCAATTGCTGGTTCTGGTTTAGGTATGACATTATGGTTGGTTTCAATGGCAGTATTTATTGCTGCATCATTGATGGGTTCTTTAAATTATATAGTAACTGTTATTAATCTTAGAACTAAAGGAATGACAATGACAAGAATGCCTCTTACAATTTGGGCTTTCTTCATCACAGCTATCATTGGTGTTATTTCTTTCCCAGTTTTATTGTCAGCTGCTTTGTTATTAATTATGGATAGAAGTTTTGGTACTTCTTTCTTCTTGTCGGATATATATTTAGCTGGAGAAGTATTAAATTATCAAGGTGGTTCACCTGTATTATTTGAACACTTATTTTGGTTCCTAGGTCACCCAGAGGTATATATCATCTTATTGCCAGCTTTAGGGATTACTTCTGAAGTTATCGCAACAAATGCCCGTAAACCTATTTTTGGTTACAGAGCAATGATTATGTCTATTCTTGCTATTGCATTTTTATCAACAATTGTTTGGGGACATCACATGTTTATATCTGGTATGAATCCTTTCTTAGGGTCAGTATTTACCTTTACAACATTATTGATTGCAATACCATCTGCGGTGAAAGCATTTAACTATATTACAACTTTATGGAAAGGTAATTTACAACTGAATCCAGCTATGTTGTTTTCTATTGGTTTAGTTTCAACGTTCATTACTGGTGGATTAACAGGAATTATTTTAGGTGATAGTACTCTTGATATTAATGTTCATGATACTTATTTTGTTGTTGCTCACTTTCACTTAGTAATGGGTATTTCTGCTCTTTACGGAATGTTTGCTGGAATCTATCACTGGTATCCAAAAATGTTCGGTAGAATGTTAAACAAGAATTTAGGGTATGTTCACTTTTGGGTAACTGCAATATGTGCCTACGGAGTTTTCTTCCCAATGCACTTTATCGGTATGGCAGGTCTTCCAAGACGTTATTATACAAATACTAACTTCCCATTGTTTGATGATTTACAAGACGTAAACATTATCATTACTGTATTTGCTTTAGTAGGTGGTGCATTCCAATTAGTATTTATTTATAATTTCTTTTCTAGTATTTTCTACGGAAAAAGAACAGTTCAGAATCCTTGGAGATCAAATACTTTAGAATGGACAGCTCCAATTGAGCATATTCATGGTAACTGGCCTGGAGAAATTCCAGAAGTTCATAGATGGCCATACGATTATAGTAAGCCAGGTCACGATGAAGATTTTGTTCCACAAAATGTTCCTATGAAACCAGGTGAAGAAGTTTTACATCACTAAGATTTTTAAAATAAAATATAAAAAAGCCTTTCTTATGAGAGGCTTTTTTATTTAGATATAACTTTGTTATATATTTGTAGTATGAATGAAAATTTAGACCCAACTAACTTTAATTATAATCCGGAAGAGCTAGACCTTGAAAAGAAATTAAGGCCTTTATCTTTTGTTGACTTTACTGGACAAGAACAAGTTTTAGATAATTTAAAAGTCTTTGTTGAAGCGGCAAATCAAAGGAATGAAGCATTAGATCATACCTTGTTTCATGGTCCACCAGGATTAGGTAAAACGACTTTAGCTAATATTTTAGCGAATGAACTAGGTGTTGGAATTAAAATTACTTCAGGTCCAGTTTTAGATAAACCTGGTGATTTAGCCGGATTATTAACCAATCTTGAAGATAGAGACGTTTTGTTTATTGATGAAATACATCGTCTAAGTCCTGTAGTTGAAGAATACTTGTATTCTGCTATGGAAGATTTCAAGATTGATATTATGATTGAGTCTGGACCAAATGCAAGAACCGTACAGATTAATTTAAATCCTTTTACTTTAGTAGGCGCAACAACTAGATCAGGTTTGTTAACAGCACCAATGCGTGCTCGTTTTGGTATTCAAAGTAGATTACAATATTATAATACAGAACTATTAACTACTATAGTCCAACGAAGTTCTGCCATTTTAAAAATGCCTATAACAATGGAAGCCGCAATAGAAATTGCAGGAAGAAGTCGAGGCACACCAAGGATTGCAAATGCTCTTTTAAGACGTGTTCGTGACTTTGCTCAAATTAAAGGTAATGGTAAGATTGATATTGAAATTGCACGATATTCACTACAAGCATTACATGTAGATGCACATGGCTTGGATGAAATGGACAATAAAATACTTATAACAATTATTGATAAATTTAAAGGAGGTCCTGTTGGTCTTTCTACTCTTGCAACAGCGGTTTCGGAAAGTGGTGAAACCATAGAAGAAGTTTATGAACCTTTCTTAATTCAAGAAGGTTTCATTATTAGAACTCCAAGAGGAAGAGAAGTTACCGAAAAAGCCTATAAACATTTAGGTAAAATCAAAACAAATATTCAAGGAGGATTGTTTTAGAAGTTGGAGGATGGAAGCTGGGAGGATGGAAGCTGGGAGTTTGAAGCTGGAAGTTTGAAGATGGAAGTTTGAAGATGGAAATTAACATAATATATTTATTTTTATGAGTTTTAAATTTGAAAAGTTAATTATTTGGCAGAACGCAATGGATTTTGGCGAAAAAATTAATAGCATGTCTCAGAATTTTCCAAAAAGTGAAATCTATAATTTAACTTCGCAAATTAATAGAGCTGTAGATTCTATTGCTTTGAATATTTCAGAAGGTTCAATCGAACAAAGTAATCCCGAATTTAGAAGGTTTTTAGGTTATTCAATTCGTTCTTTAGCAGAAGTTGTAACTTGCTTACATAAAGCAAAGCGAAGAAATTACATTGATACAACAATTTTTGAAAGTTATTATTTAGAGTCATATAATTTGATGAATATGATGATTGCTTTTAGAAATAAATTGAACTAATATGTCTTCCAACTTCCAGCTTCTAACTTCCAACTATTCTAAACTCATCAAATCCGAAGCAACTCGTCTCGGCTTTCTTTCTTGTGGTATTTCTAAAGCAGAATTCTTAGAAGAAGAAGCTCCAAGATTAGAAAGTTGGTTGAATAAAAACCAACACGGTCAAATGTCATATATGGAAAATCATTTTGACAAAAGATTAAATCCAAAACTTCTAGTTGATGATTCCAAAAGCGTTATTTCATTACTATTAAATTATTTTCCTTCAGAAGAGCAAAATAGTGATAGTTATAAGATTTCTAAATATGCTTACGGACAAGATTATCATTTTGTAATCAAAGAAAAACTAAAGGAACTATTAAATACAATTCAATCTCAAATTGGTGATGTTTCTGGAAGAGCTTTTGTTGATTCTGCTCCTGTTTTAGACAAAGCTTGGGCTGCAAAAAGTGGATTAGGTTGGATAGGAAAAAACAGTAATCTAATTACTCAAAAAGTAGGGTCATTTTATTTTATTGCCGAACTGATTATAGATTTAGAATTAGAATATGATTATCCAACAACAGACCATTGCGGAACATGTACTGCTTGTATAGATGCTTGTCCAACCGATGCCATTGTTGCTCCTTATGTAGTTGACGGAAGTAAATGTATTTCTTATTTCACAATTGAATTAAAAGACAATTTACCAATTGAAATGAAAGGTAAGTTTGACGATTGGGCATTTGGTTGCGATGTTTGTCAAGACGTTTGCCCATGGAATCGTTTTTCAAAACCTCATAATGAACCATTATTTAATCCAAATCCTGAACTTTTATCTTTTTCTAAAAGAGATTGGGATGAAATTACAAATGACACCTTCAACAAGGTTTTTAAAAACTCAGCAGTTAAAAGAACAAAATTTGAAGGTTTTAAGAGGAATATCAATTTCCTGAAGTAGATTCTCTTTCTATAATTGAAGTTTGTAATTCTATGGTCTTAGGTTTGAATTCTAGTAATTCTTTTCTCTGATTAATTTCTTCCAACAATAAATTAAAAGAATTTACACCCATTTCATAACTAGGTTGATCTATAGTACTTAACTTCGGAGTTATAACTTGCGACATAAACCAGTTACTAAATCCAATTACTTTTATCTGATTAGGGACATTTATATTATTTTCATTGAAATAAGCTATAACTCCTACAGCTACCAAATCTGTTATCACAAAAATACCATCAACATCAGGATGATCTTTAATAATTTGAGCAGCAAATTCTTTTCCCTCGTCAAAAGTTACGTTTTTACATGTATAAACTAATTTTGAATCAAAATTTAAGTTATTTTTCTCAATAGCTTTTTTATATCCAAGAAATCGGTCAATTGAATTTTGTGGATTTACTGGTCCTCGAATATGAGCAATTTTTTTACAACCTTTACTTATTAAGTGTTCTACAGCTTCAAACGCAGCTTTTTGATCATTTATAATTACTTTAGAACAATTGATAAGCTTGGAAATTTTATCAAACATTACAAAAGGAATTTCACGTCTTATAATATCTTTTATATGTTCATCATCATTAGATTCATTTGAAAGGGACATTATTATCCCATCAACTCTTTTGTTTATCAATAAATCTACTTGTTTCTTTTCTAATTCTAAAGATTCATTAGATTGGAGGATAATAACTAAATAACCATTCTTCTCAGCTTCAGCAATAATTCCATTAATAACATTAGAAAAAAAGTGATGAACTACTTCTGGAATAATTAAACCTATGGTTCTAGATTCTCTAGTTCTAAGATTTACTGCAAAACTATTTGGTGTATATTGTAAGGTTTGTGCAAGTTCTAAAACCTTTTTTTTAGTCTTTGCACTTACATCCGGATAGTTTTTTAAAGCTTTTGATACCGTAGTTATAGAAATTCCTAAAGTTTCAGCTATTTGTTTTAAAGTTGTCTCTTTCATTTAACAAATATGATAAAAAAAATCTAAAATAAAAATCGAAAACGTTTTCGGAGTTTTCGAAAACGTTTTCGATAATAATTCTCTAATATATTAATAACAAAAAATATAATTTCGGAATTATTATTAACTAAATTTACTAATCAAACAATTATTAAAAATGAAAAAAAGTACTTTATTTTTGAAGAACTTACTATTCTTAACAGCATTATTGTTGTTTAATAGTGCTTTCTCACAAAGTAGCTTGAGCGGAAAAGTAACAGATGACAAAGGAAATGTCGTTTCTGGCGCTAATGTATCTGTTGCAAAAAAGGCTACAACTACTGATGCTGATGGTAATTATGCAATATCAGGACTTTCTGATGGAGCTACAACTGTTACCGTTTCTTACATTGGTATGAAAACTTCTAAAAAAGAAGTTGTAATTAGCGGAGCTACTACTGCTAATGTTCAACTTGAGCAAGAAGCTACTTCACTTGAAGAAGTTGTTGTAACCGGTGTAATCAATCCACGTTCTAAGCTGCAATCAAGTGTTTCTATCAGTTCTGTGTCAGTGGCACAAATTGAGCAAGGAGCTCCAAGAGCAACAGCAGAATTATTTAGAATGCTTCCTGGTATAAAATCTGAATCAACAGGTGGTGAAGGTAACGCTAACATAACTGTTCGTGGTATTCCAATAGCATCTGGTGGAGCAAAATTTTTACAATTGCATGAAGATGGAATGCCAGTAATGCAATTTGGAGATGTTGCTTTTGGTAATGCAGATATTTTTGTAAGAAATGACCAAACTATCAGTAAAGTTGAAGCTATCCGTGGAGGTTCAGCATCTACTTTGGCAAGTAATTCACCAGCAGGTATCATCAACTTTATCAGTAAAGATGGTAAAAAAGAAGGTGGTTCGTTAATGCAATCTATTGGTGTTGATTTCGGAAGCAACAGAACAGATTTTGAATATGGTTCACCAATTTCAGAAACATTACGTTTTCACGTAGGTGGATTTTTCCGTCAAGGTGAAGGACCTAGAAATGCAGGTTACACAGCAAATTTAGGAGGTCAATTCAAGGCTAATATGACTAAAGAATTTGAAAAAGGATATGTACGTCTTTATTTCAAATATTTAAATGATAGATCAATTGGTTACTTACCAATGCCAGTAAAAGTTTCAGGTACTAATGCAAATCCAAATTGGAGTTCATTATCAAACTTTAATATTTTGCACGATACTCCTCATAGCCCTTACTTTTTAGATAACCTAACTGTTGGTGCTGATGGAGAAAGAAGAAGAAGTAATTTAGCAGACGGAATGCGTCCTATGGCAACTTCTTTCGGTGGTGAAATGAAATTTGATTTAGGTAATGACTGGAAAGTTGAAGAACGTTTCAGACAAAACTATCACAATGGTAGATTTGTTTCTCCATTTCCTGCTGAAGTTGCAACTGCTGCTTCATTTGCAACAGGATTTGGAGTTCCAAATTTAACATACGCTAACGGACCATTAGCTGGTCAAAACTTTGCTAGTAATGGATTAGTAATGAGAATTCATACATTTGATACTGAAATAAACAATTTCAACAACTTTACAAATGATATGAAATTGACAAAAAAATTCGGAAACTTTGATTTGACTTTAGGATATTACAAAGCATTCCAAAATATCAATATGTCATGGTTGTGGAATTCTTACTTACTTGAAGTTAAAGGAGAAAATGCAGCGTTATTGAATGCAGGGCCTAATTCTGTAAACGGATTGTATGCATATGGTGTTCCAGCTTGGGGTAACTGTTGTACAAGAAATTATGATGCAAATTATGAAGTAACTGCTCCTTATGTTGCAGGTCAATTAAAAGTAAATGATAAATTTAATGTAGATATGAGTTTGCGTTTTGATTCAGGAAAAGCAAGAGGATCTTATGCAGGTGCAACTCAGGCACTAAATTTAGACGTTAACAATAACGGAACAATTGAAGGTCCAGAAGCAAGTGTTTCTGTAGTTGATAATGCTAATAGAAAACCAATTAACTATGATTATGATTATGTATCTTACTCATTTGGTGGAAACTATTTATTAACTGATAATCAATCTGTTTTTGCAAGATACAGTCGTGGTGGTAGAGCTAATGCTGATCGTTTATTATTTGGTCCAAATGTATTAAATGATGGATCTGCAGTTCCTGGTTTAAGTGCTGATATGGTTAACCAAGCTGAATTAGGTTTCAAAAGAAAAGGTCAAAATTCATCAATTTATGCTACAGCTTTCTATGCTAATGTATCTGAACAAAACTGGGACTTTGGTGGTTCTGGTGGAGGAATTAGACAAATTCAAAGAAAATATAATTCTTATGGTTTAGAATTAGAAGGAAACTATAAAGTTAAAAATTTCTCAGTAAATGGTAGTGTAACTTACACAAAAGCTGAAATTGCAGATGATGTAGTAACACCAGCTTTAAATGGAAACAAACCTCGTCGTCAAGCAGATTTTATTTATAACATTGTTCCTGCTTTCAAATTTGGTTCAAGCAAGCAACATAATTTTGGATTCTCTGTAATAGGAACTACAAAATCATATGCTCAAGATGATAACAAACTAGTTATGCCAGGTTATGCTTATGTTAATCCTTTTATCAATATTGAATTAACTAAAGGACTTTCAGCTTCTTTAAATGTAAACAACGTTTTTGATACAATTGGTATTACTGAAGTAGAAGAAGGAAGTATTACTGAAAATACAGATAATATTGTTAGAGCTAGATCAATTAATGGAAGAACAACTTCATTAACTATTGCTTATAGATTCTAATAAAAAAGTTCATGTTTAATTTTGATAATTCCTATATCAGTCTGAAGCTGATATGGGAATTATTTTTAAAACACTAAACTATTTAAAAACATTAAAAATGAAAAAAATACTACTTTTACTTTTCTTTTTTACGGCTTTTATTCCTTCACAATTGCACGCACAAGAAACATCAAAAAAAGCGATTATCGTATACGGAAGTGATGATTGTCATCATTGTATTGATACAAAAGCTTACCTAAAAAAAAACAATATTGAATTCGTTTTTTTTGATATTGACAAAAATGCTGTTGCACTAAAAGAAATGCTCGCCAAATTAAAAAATGCTGGAATAAGTACTTCCAATTTAGGGATTCCAGTAATTGATAAGCAAGGTATAATTTTTACAAATAATGGTGTTTTCGAAGAGTTTTTAAAAAAACTAAATTAAAAGATGTCTAACAAACCTTCATTAAGCTTTTGGCAAATTATAAACATGAATGTTGGATTTTTCGGAATCCAATACAGTTTTGGTTTGCAACAAAGTGCCGTAAATCCTATATACGATTTTCTTGGTGCAAGTCCAGATGAATTGCCTTTGCTTAATCTTGCAGGACCACTTACAGGTTTACTGATTCAACCTATTATTGGCGCTTTGAGTGATAAAACCTGGTTGCCAAAATTTGGTGGAAGAAGAAAACCATACTTTTTTATTGGTGCATTGGTTTGTAGTATTGCTTTATTTTTATTCCCATTTAGTAGTTCTTTATGGATGGCCGCTGGATTACTTTGGATTTTAGATGCAGGAAACAACACTGCAATGGAACCATATCGAGCTTTTATTGCTGATAAACTCGACGAATCGCAACAACCAATGGGTTTTCAAGCGCAAAGTTTTTTTACTGGTTTTGGACAAACGTTAGCGAATGTCTCCTTATTTATTTTTCCATTAATTTTTATTGGCACAACAGGAAAATTGCCTACTTGGGTATTTGCGTCATTCTTTTTAGGAGCAGTTTGTTCTATTGCATCTGTTTGGTGGAGTTCACACACTACTAAAGAAATTCCTCCAACAGAAGAAGAATTACAAAAAATCAAAGCAGAAAAAATTAATCTTCTCACACCATTCATTGATATTTTTTCGGCAGTAAAAGATATGCCAAAAGTGATGTGGCAATTAGCTTTAGTTTATTTATTTCAATGGTATGCCTTGTTCTGTTATTGGCAAAACTCATCTAAAAGTATTGCGCTATCAGTTTGGAATACTTCTCCAGAAAAGGATATGAAATTATATGGCGAAGCTGTAAGTTGGACAGGTTTAGTAAACGGTTGGTACAATATTGTTACCTTTTTAGTTGCCTTTTTACTAGTAGGTTTTGCTAAAAAATATTCTGCAAAATATGTCCATTTCACTTGTTTGATTCTTGCTGCTATCGGATTTTTATTGTTTCCACATATTGAAAATAAATATTTATTATTTCCAGCAATAACTGGTTTCGGAATTGGTTGGGCAAGTATGATGGGAATTCCTTATTTGATGGTTGTTGCTAACATTCCAAAGGAGCGATATGGTGTTTATATGGGAATTATAAACATGATGATTGTAATTCCAATGTTTATTCAAACGTTGACTTTTGGTTATGTTTTAAAGAATTTTCTAAATAATGATCCAAGACAAGCTATAACTTTTGCAGGGATTTTATTAGTAATTAGTGCCATTTGCACTCTTTTTATTAAAGTTAAAAATAGTAATCAAAATACTTAATTTGAGAAATATAGCATACAATAGAGCCATTGAATTATTGCATAAAGTCGCTTCACCAAATGGCTTTTTAGCAAGTGCGGAAAAAACAACAAATTATCAGAGGGTTTGGGCTCGTGATGGAGTTATTTGTGGTTTAGCAGCTTTGGCATCGGGTGATGAAATGCTAATTGAAACATTCAAAAAAACATTAGAAACATTAGCAAACAATCAACATAGTAACGGAACAATTCCTTCAAATGTATTAATTGATGGTAGTTTTAAAGAAGTGAGTTATGGTGGATTAGCTGGAAGAGTAGATGCTGTTACATGGTTTGTAATTGGAGTTTGTCAATATGCTAAGCAAACCGATAATGCCGAGTTTGTTACAAAATATAAATCTCATATCGAAAAATGTTTGTCATTATTAGAAGCATGGGAGTTTAACAATAAGCATCTTATGTATGTGCCTTTATCAGGGAATTGGGCTGATGAATACATCACCGATGGATATGTGTTGTACGATCAATTACTCCGAATTTGGGCTTTAAAAAGTTACAATTATTTTCAAAAAGATGGGGTAATTTCAAATAAAATAGACAAAATTGTTGAGCAAGTAGAAATAAACTTTATACCAAAATCAACTGGAGAAAAATACCATCAAAGAGCTTATGATGAAATGAATTTTCAAGATTTCATGCCTTGTTCTTTTTCTCCTTCTGGATATAAAACACAATTTGATGCTTTTGCAAATTCATTAGTTTTATTGCTAAATATTGGATCAAAAGAGTTTCAAAAGAAGATTATTGATTTTTCAAATTCGTTAGCATCTGAAACTAATTTAGGTTTGATTCCAGCTTTTTGGCCTCCAGTTTTTCCAAATGATGAACATTGGAATTTATTGAAGAACAATTGCAAATATGAATTTAGAAATTATCCGTATGAATTTCACAACGGCGGAAGTTGGCCAATGGTCAATGGCTTTTTTGGATTAGCATTGCTTTCAAATGATAAAAATGCTGATGCTGAAATTATTTTAGAGAGAATAAACCATGCAAATGCAAAAAGCGAGTTTTCGTTTTATGAAAATTTCAATACCACAACTCAAGAGCCAAATGGTGTCGCCTTTTGTGCTTGGAGTGCAGCAGCTAGTGTTCTAGTTCATCAATCATTATATAATAATTTTAAAATATTTTTTTAATTGAAATCTATAGATATCATAAGTATAGGCGAAGTTTTAATCGATTTTATTGGTCATGAGGTGAATACTTCTATCAATAGAACCAAAGATTATCATCGTTTTTTAGGAGGTTCTCCTACAAACGTTGCAGTTAATGCTTCTCGTTTAGGATTGAATGCAGTATTAGTAGCATCATGCGGACAAGATGGTTTAGGAGATTATGTTGTTAGAAAACTAAAATCGAATAATGTAAATACATCACAAATTAGAAAGTCAGAATCGGCTCCAACATCTGTAATCTTTGTTTCAAAATCAACCGAAACACCCGATTTTATTCCTTACAGACAAGCCGATTGCGAAATTTTTGAAACTCAACTTCCAGATGAGATTATTGCTGATGCTAAAATTTTCCACACAACTTGCTTTGCATTAAGTAAAAATCCGGCTAGACAAACAATTTTAAATAGAGCAAAAAAAGCTAAAGAGTTAGGATTAAAATTAAGTATTGATATTAATTTTTCTGAGAGAATTTGGCCAAATAGAGAAGAGGCAAAACAGGTTTTAAAAGAATATTTAGCAAATGATCCATTAGTTAAATTAAGTGAGGATGATTGTTACCGATTATTTTCAGAAGTAAAATCAGAGGACTATATATTCGAATATTTTCATAATCTAGGAGCAACAACAATTTGCTTAACTAAAGGGAAAAATGGCGTAGTTGTCTCTGATTTAAATCAAGGTTTGTTTTTTCAAAAAGCTATTCATATAGATGAAATAAAAGATACAACAGGTGCTGGAGATGCTTTTTGGACAGGTTTTTTATATGCTCAAATAGAAGGTAAAAACCTTAATGAGAGTATCACAATTGCACAAAAATTAGCAACGATAAAGCTTCAAAATGTTGGACGATTGCCTGACAATATAAATATAAAAAGCATAATAGAATAATAGAGTTAGTTTGAGTTTTGTTTAATGTAAAGCTGTGGTTTTAAATCACAGCTTTTTCTATTTGTATCAATTTGAAATTTATTTAAAAGAAAAGCTATAATTGTTTCCATTTTCCATTCAGACTTTTACCTTTGTAGGTCAGAATAAAAAGAAAAGAAAATGCATAAAGACAATAAACGTAGAGAAGCACTTTTATATCACGCTAAACCCACTCCAGGTAAAATTAAGGTTGTTCCAACTAAAAAATACGCAACACAAAGAGATTTGTCTTTAGCTTATTCTCCTGGTGTTGCAGAACCATGTTTAGAGATTGCAAAAGACGTTAATAACGTTTATAAATATACATCCAAAGGGAATTTAGTCGCTGTTATTTCCAACGGAACTGCTGTTTTAGGATTAGGAGACATTGGACCAGAAGCTTCAAAACCAGTAATGGAAGGAAAAGCATTATTGTTTAAAATCTTCGCAGACATAGATGTGTTTGATATTGAAGTAGATACTAAAAACATAGATGAGTTTATAGCTACTGTAAAAAATATTGCTCCAACTTTTGGCGGAATTAATCTAGAAGATATCAAAGCGCCAGAATCTTTCGAAATAGAAAGACGATTGGTTGAGGAATTAAATATTCCTGTAATGCATGATGATCAACATGGAACCGCAATTATATCTTCTGCAGCATTATTAAATGCTTTAGAATTAGCAGAAAAAGATATCGAAAAGGTTAAATTAGTTGTTTCTGGAGCTGGTTCAGCTGCATTAGCTTGTGCCAACTTATATGTTTTGTTAGGAATCCAACCTCAAAACATAATTATGTTTGATAAAGATGGTGTTTTATCAAGTGACAGAACCGACTTGTCTGAACTACAAAAAAGATATTCTTTCGGTAAAAAAGGAACTACACTATCAGAAGCATTGAATAATGCAGATGTTTTTTTAGGACTTTCAGCAGGAAATATTCTAACTCCAGAAATGCTATTGGGAATGGCAAAAGATCCTATTGTTTTTGCAATGGCAAATCCAACTCCCGAAATCGATTACAATCTTGCAATAGATACTAGGAAAGATATAATTATGGCAACTGGTCGTTCAGATCATCCTAATCAAGTAAATAATGTTTTAGGTTTTCCTTATATTTTTAGAGGCGCGCTAGACGTTAGAGCAACTAAGATTAACGAAGCTATGAAAATGGCAGCAGTTAGAGCTTTAGCAGCTTTAGCAAAAGAAATGGTTCCTGAGCAAGTTAATATTGCTTATGGTGAAACTAGATTAAATTTTGGTAGAGATTATATAATTCCAAAACCATTTGACCCAAGGTTGATTACTATGGTTGCTCCGGCTGTAGCAAAAGCCGCAATGGATAGTGGTGTAGCTTTAAATCCAATTACGGATTGGGAAAAATATGAAAGTGAATTGTTAGAACGAATGGGTTCTGATAATAAAATGGTTAGATTGCTTACCAACAGAGCTAAAACAGATCCAAAGAGAATTGTTTTTGCAGAAGCTGACCAACTAGATGTATTAAAAGCAGCCCAAATTGTTTATGAAGAAGGTATCGGACATCCAATTTTATTGGGAAGAAAAGAAGATATTTTAGAACTGAAAGAAGAAATTGGTTTTGATGCTGATGTGCCAATTTTAGATCCTAAAACAAAAGAAGAAGATAAAAGAAGATTAGAATACGCCGAAATCTTTTGGAAAGAAAGAAGAAGAAAAGGAATATCACAACTCGATGCTCAAAAGTGGATGCGCGAGCGAAATTATTTTGCTGCAATGATGGTCAACCAAGGTGATGCTGATGCTATGGTTTCAGGATATTCAAGAAGTTATCCTTCAGTAGTAAAACCATTAATGCAATTAATAGGAAAAGCACCTGGAATATCTCTAATTGCTTCTACCAATATGATGATGACTAATCGTGGACCTATGTTCTTGTCAGATACTGCAATTAACCCAAATCCATCTGCTGATGATTTAGCAAAAATTGCTTTAATGACAGCAAAAACCGTTAGAATGTTTGGTATTGAACCTGTAATTGCTATGGTTTCGTTCTCAAATTTTGGTTCGTCAAACTATGAAAGTGCTAATAAAGTTAGAGAAGCAGTAGCTTATTTACATCACTATTACCCAGATTTGATTGTAGATGGTGAAATTCAAACTGATTTTGCATTAAATCCTGAAATGCTTCAAAAGAAATTTCCATTTTCTAAATTGGCTGGAAAAAAAGTAAATACTTTGATTTTTCCTAATTTGGAAGCAGCAAATATTACTTACAAACTTCTTAAAGAATTATACAAAGTTGATTCTATTGGACCAATTGTAATGGGAATGGATAAGCCAGTTCATATCTTCCAATTGGGAGCAAGTGTTGAGGAAATGGTTAATATGGCAGCAGTTGCAGTTGTTGATGCACAAGAGAAAAATAAACGAATTAAGAATTTTGACGTAAAAAAATAGCAGAAAATCGGCATTAGTTATGCCAATTAAACTTTTTTGTTATATTTGGAAAGCATAATAAAAACTATGATAGCACATATTCAAGGTAAATTAGTTGAAAAAACACCAACAGAAGTTGTAATCGACTGCAATGGTGTAGGTTATCATATTAATATTTCACTACATACTTATTCCTTATTACCCAATGCCGATTTTGTAAAATTATTTACGCATTTGATGGTAAAGGAAGATTCCCATTCATTGTATGGATTTGTAGAAAAATCGGAGCGTGAAATATTTAAAATGTTACTTTCAGTTTCTGGTATTGGAGCAGGAATTGCAAGAACAATGCTTTCCTCATTAGAACCCAAACAAATTATTCAAG
The DNA here is from genome assembly GCF_039539165.1 of Flavobacterium chungnamense. NCBI lineage: Bacteria > Pseudomonadati > Bacteroidota > Flavobacteriia > Flavobacteriales > Flavobacteriaceae > Flavobacterium > Flavobacterium chungnamense. The sequence goes on along the minus strand of NZ_BAABCS010000021.1, from coordinate 8,522 downwards.
CATTAGCCAGCGGAGATGTTGCAACTATTCAGTCCATTAAAGGGATTGGAGGTAAAACAGCACAACGTGCCATCCTTGATTTGAAGGATAAAGTGTTAAAAATTTACGATTTAGACGAAGTTTCTATGTCACAAAGCAATACAAATCGAGATGAAGCGTTATCTGCTTTGGAGGTTTTAGGTTTTGTTAGAAAAACTTCCGAAAAAATAGTAGATAAAGTGATAAGTCAAAATCCCGATGCTACCGTTGAAGTTATTATTAAACAAGCATTAAAAAATTTATAATTGTTGAAAACATATTACCAAAAATATACTTCATTTATTTTTAAAACAGCGTGCTTTCTAAGTTTGCTGTTATCAGGGCAACTTTCTTTTGCTCAAGACGATGAAGTTAACGATTCAATAAAAGGATATAATACAGGAGCTATTAATCTGGCTAATCCTAAAAGTGTGGTTGAGGCATATACTTATGACCCAATAACTAATATGTATGTTCTTACAAAAACTTTTGAAGGTTTTAATATCAATTATCCCATCATTCTTACTCCAAAAGAATATGAAAAATTGGTATTAAAAGAGTCTATGCATGAATACTTCAAGAACAAATCAAAAGCAGTTGATGGCAAAGGTAGCGAAGAAGATAAAAAGAATTTATTACCAAGATATTATGTGAATTCAAGTTTCTTCGAAACCATTTTTGGTGGAAATACTATAGATGTAAAACCAACAGGTTCTGTCGAAGTAGATTTAGGTTTTAGACATACTAGACAAGACAACCCATCCTTTTCGCCAAGAAATAGAGCTACAACAACCTTCGATTTTGACCAAAGAATTAGTATGAGTTTGATGGGAAAAGTAGGTACAAGATTAAATGTAAATGCCAATTATGATACCCAATCTACTTTTGCATTTCAAAATCTTATCAAATTAGAATACGCTCCAACAGAAGACGATATTATTCAAAAAATTGAAGTAGGTAACGTAAACATGCCTCTTAATAGTTCATTGATTAGAGGTGCACAAAGTTTATTTGGGGTAAAAGCACAATTACAATTCGGAAAGACTACAGTAACAGGAGTATTCTCTGAACAAAAATCACAAACAAAAACCGTTACTTCTCAAGGTGGTGGAACCATTCAGAATTTTGAACTTTTTGCTCAAGAATATGATGCCGATAGACACTTTTTCTTATCACAATACTTCAAAAATAAATATGATTATTCTTTAAGAAATTATCCTCAAATTGATAGTAGAGTCCAAATTACACGTATAGAAGTTTGGATTACCAACAGACAAAATAGAGTTACAACCAACAACAATAACTTAAGAAATATTATTGCCTTACAAGATTTAGGAGAAACATCTTTGAATGAATCTGGGACTTTAACACCAATTCCAGCATCAGAAATTGTTGCCATTAATCCTTTAGATAATCCCGGAAATACTTTTTTCTTGGCTCCAACTGATACACCTTCAAATAACAGTAATAACAGATACGATCCAGCTTTAATAATACCTTCAACACCACCAAATCCAAATTATCCTGGTTTGTTGAATCCAAATATTAGAGAAATTGTAACTTCTAATTCAGGTTTTAATAATTCGCAGCCAGTAAGTGAAGGAATTGATTATTCAAAATTAGAAAATGCAAGAAAACTTAGTCCAAACGAGTTTACTTATCACCCACAATTGGGATACATCTCTTTACAACAGCGTTTAGCAAATGACGAAGTTCTTGCTGTAGCTTATCAATATACTATAGGAGATCAAGTATACCAGGTAGGTGAATTTGGTAATGATGGAGTAGAAGCGACGCAAGTAGACCCAAGTGGAGTACCATCATCACAAGCATTAATATTGAAAATGCTTAAAAGTAGTTTGACCACTGTTCAAAAACCAATTTGGGGATTGATGATGAAAAACATTTATCAAATTCCAGGTGGCTATCAGTTGCAAAAAGAAGATTTCAAATTCAACATTTTATATACTGATCCATCGCCATTAAATTACATTACACAAGCCAATCCAGCTTCACCATTACCTGCAGATGTTGAACAAACTCCTTTATTGAAAGTTTTTGGTGTTGACCAATTGAATTATAACAATGACCCACAAAATGGAGGTGACGGATTTTTCGATTTTTATCCGGGATTGACAGTCGATCAACAAAGTGGTAGAATAATCTTTACTTCGGTTGAACCATTTGGTAAGTACTTATTTGAAAAATTAAGAACCGGTTTAGCAGAAGACTATGACGGCGATCCAACGTTGGTTTACAATGCCAATCAAGCCAAATATGTTTTTAGAACGTTATACAAAAGTACACAAGCAGCGGCTTTGCAAGATAGTGAGAAAAACAAATTCCAACTTAGAGGTAAATTCAAATCCTCTGGTGGTGATGGAATTCCTATTGGTGCTTTCAATGTGCCAAAAGGTTCTGTTGTAGTTACTGCTGGAGGAAGAGTTCTTGTTGAAGGTGTTGATTATACTGTAAACTATCAAGCCGGTAGAGTGCAAATTCTTGACCCAGCATTATCAGCTTCGAATACTCCAATTGAAGTTTCTGTAGAGAACAACTCTGTTTTTGGTCAACAAACAAGACGTTTCTTTGGTGTGAATGTAGAGCACAAATTTTCTGAAAAATTCATTTTAGGAGCTACTTTCTTAAAAATGACAGAAAGACCTTTTACTCAAAAATCTAACTACGGACAAGAATCAGTAAACAATTCTATTTACGGAATAAATACTAGTTATTCTACTGAAGTACCTTTCTTAACTAGATTGGTAAATAAACTTCCAAATATAGATACGGACGTTCCTTCTGTGGTTTCTTTTAGAGGTGAAGTAGCTTACTTGCAACCTAATTCTCCAAAAGCCGATCGTTTTGAAGGTGAAGCAACTATTTATGTTGACGATTTTGAAGGTTCACAAACAACCATTGATTTAAAATCGCCTTTTTCTTGGTATTTATCTTCTACACCTGAAAGACCAACTACTGGAGTAGCGCCAGATTATCTAGATTTTGGTGGAACTTCTAATGGTTTAGAATATGGTTTTAAAAGAGCAAAATTGGCTTGGTATTCTATTGACCCAGTTTTTTATACACAAAGACCATCCGGAATTTCTGAAGATGATTTGTCTCTTAATTCAACAAGAAGAATTTTCAGCCAAGAGCTGTTCCCTAATACAGTAATTGCTCAAGGACAAACTCAAGTTGTAAATACTTTAGATTTAACGTATTTTCCAAATGAACGAGGTCCTTACAATTTTAATACGGCAACAGCTCCAGATAACACGATACCTAATCCAAAAGATAATTTTGGTGGAATAGTTCGTGCTTTAAATTCAACCAATTTTGAACAATCTAACGTTGAATACGTGCAATTTTGGATGCTAGATCCTTATTTTACTGGTCCAGGAAGGCCAATTGAAACAGCTCCAACAAACATTGGTAAAGTTTATTTAAATCTTGGTGAAATATCAGAAGATGTTCTAAAAGACGGAAGGAAATTCTATGAAAATGGTGTTGGTAATAATCAAATAGTAGTTAATCCGCAACCGCTTTGGGGAGATGTTCCAGCTTCACAATCATTAATCTATGCTTTTGATTCTGATCCAGGAAATAGAACGGCTCAAGATGTTGGATTTAATGGATTAAACGATAGTCAAGAAGCAGCTAAATTTCCAACATTCTCATCATTTGCCGACCCAGCAGTTGATAATTATACTTACTTCTTAAATACTACTGGAAATGTTTTTGATCGTTATAAAAATTATAATGGAACAGAAGGCAATTCACCAATTGATGTTACAGATACCAATCGTGGTTCTACAACGGTTCCAGATGTTGAAGACATTAATAGAGATAATACTATGAATACTATCAATGCGTATTATGAATATGGTATTGATGTTAGGCCAGGAATGGCAGTAGGAAATACTAGATATGTTACCGACGTAAGAGAAACTACGGTAACATTATCTAATGGTGAAACTACTCAAGCAAGATGGATTCAGTTTAAAGTACCAGTTTCGCAACCTGAAAATACAGTTGGAAGTATTTCAGATTTTCGTTCTATAAGATTCATGAGGCTTTTCATGACAGGTTTTACAAGTCAAGTTACGTTGCGTTTTGGAGCTTTAGATTTAGTTCGTGGGGAATGGAGAAGATTTGAAAACACATTAGATCCTACAGATACAGATACATCTGATGATGGTACCGATTTTGATTCTCAAGCTATAAATATTCAAGAAAACGGAGATAGATTGCCAATTCATTATGTAACACCTCCAGGGGTTCAACTAGAAGAATTGTATTTTAATAATACTTTAATTCCACAAAACGAGCAATCGTTAGCTTTACGTGTTGATGGTGATGGTTTAGAGCCAGGAGATTCAAGAGCTGTTTTCAAAAATGTAAGTGTAGATATGCGTCAGTTTAAAAAACTGAAGATGTTTGTTCATGCAGAAGCACCAGCTGATGATGTTGTTGCTTTAGAAGATGACGAAATGGTGGCCTTCATTCGTTTTGGTAATGACTTTACAGAAAACTTCTATCAAGTTGAAATTCCATTAAAGAAAACTCAGTTTGGTGATCATTCACCAGAAGGAGTTTGGCCAGAATCTAATAGAATTGATATTTCTACGGAATTACTAACAAAACTAAAAATTTTAGCCTTAAATTATGTTTATACACCAGGTGAAATTTTTTATAGAAATGAAGATGATCCAGACATGAATCCTTCAGCTTCTGGTAAAGTAAATAAATTAAGATTAGGTATTCGAGGAAATCCTAATTTTGGATTAGTAAGAACATTGATGGTTGGGGTAAAAAACCAAACCGATGATTTAAATACACCACAACATCCATTAAATCCAAGACGTATTAAAGGTGAAGTTTGGTTCAATGAGCTTCGTCTTGCCGAAATGGATAACAAAGGTGGTATGGCAGCAGTTGCCAATTTAGATGGTAATCTTGCCGATTTTGCTAACGTTTCTGCTACAGGTAGAATGAGTACTATTGGTTTTGGAACTTTAGAACAAGGTCCAAACGAAAGAAGTCGTGAAGACATCCTACAATATAACGTAGTGACCAACATGAGTTTAGGAAAGCTATTGCCAAAAAAATGGGGTATAAATCTTCCATTTAATTATGCTATTGGTGAAGAGTTTATTACGCCAAAATACGACCCATTCAATCAGGATATCGAATTGCAACAATTAATTGATGTAACGGCGGATGAAGCAGAAAAAAGAAATATCAAAAATAGAGCGATTGATTATACTAAGAGAAAAAGTATCAACTTTATCGGAGTTAAGAAAGAACGTGGTGAAAAACAAAAACCACATTTCTATGATCCAGAAAACTTGACACTTTCTTATTCTTACAATCAAGTTGATAGACACAATTATGAATTAGAAAATTTCACAGATCAACAAGTAAATACTACTGCTGATTATACATTTGCATTCCAATCTAAACCAATTGAACCTTTCAAAAAAGTGAAAACGTTTAAGAAAAGTAGCTACTGGAAGTTGTTGAGCGATTTTAATTTCAATTATTTACCTGCAAATATTTCTTTTAGTTCTAATATCATTCGTCAATTTAACAGACAGCAATTTAGATTAGTAGATGTTGAAGGACTAGGTTTGGATGCTTTATACCAAAGAAATTTCTTGTTCAATTATCAATATGGATTTAATTACAACCTAACTAAATCGTTAAAGCTTAATTTTAATGCAACTTCCAATAATATAGTTAGAAATTACATGGACGAAAATAATGTTCCAGATAATTCTTATACAATTTGGACGGATTACTGGAATATTGGTTCACCAAACCAACACAACCAACAATTAACTGTAAATTACGAATTGCCATTAAACAAAATCCCATTCTTGAATTTTGTGAAATCTAGTTACACTTATACAGGTAATTTTAGTTGGCAACGTTCTTCATTGGCATTTTCATCTGTTATTTCTAACGGAGTTGAATATAGTCTCGGAAATACAATTCAAAATGCTGGTTCTCATAAACTGAATACCCAATTCAATATGGAATCTTTTTACAAGTATTTAGGATTGAATAAAACCAAAAAACAAACCAAAACGACACAAGTTGGTCCGCCAAAACCTGGTCAAAAAGTAACGAGTCAAGCAACTGCTCCAGCTAAAGATAGTAATCCTTTTGTAGATGGTTTAATAGGTGTTTTAACTAGTGTGAAAAACATTCAAATCAATTACATCGAAAATCAAGGAACTGCTTTGCCAGGATTCCTTCCAAGTATTGGTTTCTTTGGAACAGCTAAACCTTCGTTAGGATTTGCATTTGGTTCGCAAGATGATATTCGTTTTGAAGCCGCTAAAAATGGTTGGTTAACTTCTTATCCGGAATTCAACTTAAATTATACTCAAATTCTAACTAGAACACTAGATTTTACAGCAAATATTGATTTGTTTCCAGATTTCAAAATCGACTTGAGTGGTAATAGAACTTATGCTAATAACTTCTCAGAACAGTACGATGTTTCTTCTGATGGAACTTACAATTCAAGATCTCCATACAGCACAGGAAATTTTGCAATATCAACTGTTATGATAAAAAATGCATTTAAAGCAAGCGACGAGATTGAGTCATCAGCTTTTAACGACTTTAGAGGCAATCGTATTATAATTGCACAAAGATTAGCATCCAGTTATTATGGTTCTAACACTTATCCATTGGATGCTGAGGGTTATCCTGTAGGATTTGGTAAGAATAGTCAATCGGTTTTAGTGCCAGCTTTTTTAGCTGCCTACACTGGGTTTGGGATAAAAGATCATAAAAAAGGTGAATCAGCAGGAAATGTTTCTTTTTCTCCATTTCGCGACATTCCGATTCCTAACTGGAATATAAAATATAATGGATTAATGCGTTATAAATTCTTTAAAGATAAATTCAAACGATTCTCTTTACAGCACAATTATAAAGCGTCTTATACTATCAATTCATTCCGATCTAATTTAGATTATAAAGAAGGTGTAAATCCACTAAATGGGAATTTATATGAAAAAACTCTTGTTGGAAATGTGAATTTAGTAGAACAGTTTAATCCTTTAATTCGTTTAGATTTAGAAACTAAAAGTTCTTTCAAGTTTCTTGCTGAAATGAAAAAAGACAGAGCATTATCTTTAAGTTTCGATAATAATCTATTGACAGAAGTAAAGGGAATTGAATATGTAATTGGAACTGGTTATCGTTTTAAAGATGTAATTTTTTCAACTAAATTAGCTGATGATCCTTCTGGGGTTATAAAAAGTGATATCAATTTGAAAATAGATTTCTCTTACAGAAACAATAAAACAATTGTACGTTATTTAGATTATAACAACAATCAATTAGGTGGAGGACAAAACATTTGGTCAGCAAGATTAACAGCCGATTATTCGTTTAGCAAAAACCTAACTGCGATTTTCTATTACGATCATTCATTCTCTAAAGCAGTAATTTCAACATCATTCCCATTGACAAATATTAGAGGTGGATTCACTTTAAGATATAACTTTGGAAATTAATTGAAATAGTGATAAAAATCATTTTAAAAATTTAAGAATAAACAATACATTTGACCTGAATTTAAACTTACAAACAAAATGAGCATACCAACTAATTTAAAATACACAAAAGACCACGAATGGGTTTCTATGGATGGTGATGTAGCAACTATCGGAATTACACATTTCGCTCAAAGCGAACTTGGTGATATCGTTTATGTTGAAGTTGAAACACTAGACCAAACACTTGAAAGAGATGAGGTTTTTGGTACTGTTGAAGCTGTAAAAACAGTTTCTGATTTATTTTTACCAATGTCTGGTGAAATTATCGAATTCAACGAAGACCTTGAGCGCAATCCAGAAACTGTAAATTCTGATCCTTATGGATCAGGATGGATGGTGAAAGTAAAAGTGTCTGATGTTTCTCAATGGGACGAATTATTAGATAGCGAAGCTTACGCAAGTTTGATAGGTGCATAATAAAAAAATATTTTTCCTACTAGCCATTCTTTGGACACTTGTTGTTACATATTTGAGTTTGGCAACGTTTGAAGATGTTAGTAGCGACATAAAAGTTCCTTTTAAAGATAAATTCGTCCATTTTACATTCTATATGATGTTTGTAATATTGTGGTCGTTGTTTTTCAAACAAAGTAAATACAATTATAAGATTCTGTTTGCAGCAATCGGCTACGGAATAGTAATGGAAATTTGCCAAAAACTATTCACCACAACTAGAAGCGCAGATATTCTTGATGTTATAGCCAATACAACAGGAGCAATAGTAGGATTACTAATAATTACTAAGATATTTAATAACAAAACCACTCATTGAGTGGTTTTGTTATTTTATTGCAACAATTTAAATATACTCTTATAAATAAGTTTATTTAACGTGAGTTCGACATAAAATTATTGAAAAAGAATTAATTGTTTAGTATCTACAAAGTTGTTTTTTAAAGATGGTTTTTTCTCAGCAAAATTGTAAGC